>JBBTSQ010000017.1:0-31459 GCA_038078755.1 Patescibacteria group bacterium | reverse complement strand
TACACGGTTTCGTTGGTCCTCTCGAGTGTATCTTCGTAGTATCGTTCAAGTCCATACCGACCAGCGAGAGTGTTATCCTTGAAGCCGAGAAAACCGAGGGTGTGCGCTGCCAGATTTTTTGATGGATAATATCGCCACTGTTCCTTTTGGAAAATTACCCCCTTTATCTTTTGTGCCGATAATGCCTTACCTACCGTCTCGTCGACTTGTCTAGCAACTTCTTCATACGGATCACTTGTCTTTTGGGCTTTGGCTAGAAACAATTCTTTGTCGATCGGAATCGTTTTGTTAATGGCGAGATAGAGTGATTCAGGGTCGGCTATTAGTTTTGGATTGATAGCAACAGTAAAACCACTTTTGAGAGTCGCGCCAGAGGCCACTGTCCCGGATTTGGTACTAAAAAAGATACTGCCTCGATCGAAAATTTCTTGGGCGGGATTGGCGTATTGGTGATCGGCTTTGTTTGAAAAGATATCTCCTTGAACGATTTGAACATAGTAGACGCGGGACAGGAGAATAATGACTGCCACAATAACCCCCGTCGATAACAGTCGAATCCGTCGATACTCTTTTTCCTTATCTCGCATAATGATAGACACTAAGTCCACTCACCACCCCTCGTTCGACATAGGCGATATTTACCGGTTCTTTGAAGCCGATAGCTTGAGCGTAGTCGACGGTGATTGCTTGGTCGAGTGCAAAGTGCTGGTTTTCCATCTGTGCTGTTTGAGAGCGTAATTCGCGTATGGTTGTTCCCATCTTTTCTCTGGCCACCACCGTGACGATGGTCATCTGGATAAAATAGCCATACACACAAGATAAAATTATACAAAAAATACCCAATGCAAAGACTGCTTTTTGGGTGGTATGTGTCTGTTGTAGTACGGTGTTGGTCATCTTAATTTTTTTGGATAATTCTTAATTTTGCGCTTCGAGATCGAGGATTTTCTGATATTTCTTGATCACTTGGTGCAATTGGTTTTTTAGTAATGAGTGTGCCTAAATTCTGGTCGGCGTATTCTCGAAAAAGGGTCTTCACGATACGGTCTTCGAGACTATGAAAAGAGATAATAGCGAGTCGGCCGGGGGGTTTTAAGGCGTCAAATGCCACACGGATACCCTCTGTAAGATTGCCCAGCTCGTCGTTGGTCAAAATACGGAGCGCTTGAAATGTTCGAGTGGCAGGATGGATGCCTCCGTGATGATAACCCGTCGGGGTCGAAGCGAGGATGATGTTGGTGAGGTCGGTGGTCGTACGAATTGGTTTTATTTTTCGTGCATCGACAATCCCCCGTGCAATCTTGCGAGCATATCGCTCTTCACCGTACTTAAAGATACCATCCGCGAGTGCTTGTTCATCCCAAGTATTTACAATCGACAGTGCCGTAGCCGAGCCTTCTTCTGGATTCTCGGAAAAAGTCATCAACAACGGCTCATCTTTTTGAAATGAAAATCCACGACCGGATTCTTCGAACTGAAAAGATGACAGACCAATATCGAGCAAGATTTTGTCGACACCAGTGATTTTCAAATCGGTGAGTGCTTTATCCAAGTGACGAAAATTTGATTGCCGGGTCAGTATGGTGAGCTTTGGGTGTGCTTCGAGTACATCGTCGATGCGTTCAAAGGCTTGTGCGTCTAGATCAAGCCCGATTAGTATACCCTTCTCGCCAAGCCTATCGGCTATGGCGTAAAAGTGCCCACCCCCACCGAGGGTACCATCAAGCACCGTCTCTCCCGGGTGTATATCCAAACCTGCTATTACTTCGTGTAAAAGAACTGGGATGTGCATGGGGGGGGGAAATGCCTAAGACCTAAATTATAATTTCTAAAAAATACTTAGAACACATTTAAATCCCCTAATTTTTGAGCAAGGACATCGCCCTGCTTCTCAATCTTACTCTTATACTCAACCCACACCGTTTCGTTCCACATTTCTACTCGGTCGTGGACACCCGCAAATACCACTTTTTCTGACAGATTAGCAAATTGCTTCAAAAAATCTGGGACTAAGACGCGACCAATCGAATCAACTTCCGCCTCGACTGCTCCCGCAAACATAAATCGGTTGAATCCACGAGTATCGGCTTGGCCCATTCCGAGGGTGCCGATCTTCTCCGCAATCTTTTTCCACGCGAGTACGGGGTACACAAAGAGACAGTTGTCGAGACCACGAGTGATCACTACCCGCTTCCCCATTTCCTTTCGAAATTTCGACGGAAGCGAAATGCGACTCTTATCGTCAATGCTATGTGTGTACTCGCCGATAAACATACTTAGCGAGAATTAGTCTGTCGAGACACGAGTACTTTCGGCCGAAGCTTGATTCCTGACATTCGCAGGCGCACCACGTTGAGTGTCACACCTCCGAAAGAAACACGAGAGATCTTTTGTATGATTTTCATAGTGTTTTTGTATTAGTTGCTGGAACAGTTTGATTTTCCCCAATCATACTGTCTTAATACTTTCTAAATCGGATGCAATTCGCGAAGCAAGTGAGTACCGCGACCAAAACGTATAGCAATACGTTGCGGGAGCGGGCGGAGCTTGCGACAAAGAAGTGCGCCGATTTAGAAAGTATTTACCACTTCATCCCACTTGAGTATAAGTATATAACACTCTCTCCCACCCGCAAACAGAGTTATCCCCAGGGGGAAGACATAAGACAACAGAACACAGACAAGAGACCAGAGAGAAAATAAACAAGAAAAAAACCGCTTCCCGAAGGAAACGGCACAGGATCATATACCGTACTACGATATATCGTAGTACGAGTAAGATGGTTGAACGGCTCGCGAACACAGCGTTTCGGTACTACGATATATCGTAGTGCAAGACAGCAGGAGATGCCTACACAGTCACCTCTTTGAGCCTCTGAATTAAGAATTGCTTGTCGAGTACACTCAAAAACCAACCAGCCTTAGGTCCTGATGTTTTTCCTAAAAAACTGGTATAAATCGCTTCGAACAATTCTTTTGGAGAAATACCACATCGGGTTTTCATTTCGTGGAGTTCGGTGTGCAAAAGCTGACCATCGAGAGTGGTTTGTTTTTCGACATAAGCCAACAGAGATTTAAGCGCATCTTTTTGTACAACACTAAAATTCTTTACTCCTGTAGGCGCCGTCTTCTGAATTTCGAATTTATAATTTTCCGGAGCGTAGCCTGAAAGCCACCGTTTGGCACAACCCGCACGACGATCGAGCTCTTCCCTATCCCGTTTATCCAATTTCACATCTTCTAGTTTTTCAATTTCATCGGGGAGTTGTAAATGAGGCATTTGTACCAAAAATGCCACATTTGAAAAACGCGCTAGTACTCTTTTTTCTAAGAAATCTTTGCGGAGCTGTGGTGGTTGCAGAAATGGAAACAGTCGAGCAAAATCATCAGTATTTCCGGTCCAAAAATTCTTCGCGAAACGATCATAGCTGTCATAGAGAATCGGCACTGTGTCGCCATCAGGTTTAAACTCTACCGTTCGCTGTGGCTCTTTTTGCAACAAAAGTGTCCGTACCATCTCCGGTGGCAACAAATCTGCAACCTCTCGAGACGAAGCACCTGCACCTTTTGAGGACGACATTTTTGCGCCACCAACTTGTACAAATTCATATGGGATATTGATCGGCGGTTCACGCTTAAATACTTCGCGAGAGATAGTATCTGCAATATCTCGAGAACCACCTCGTGTCGAGTGATCCTTGCCCCCACCCTCAACATCCACATCGAGCACGGTAAACTTTGCTGCCCATTCCACCTTCCACGGAAGCTTGGCCTTGCCATCAAAGGGAGATACCCGGCCTGTCTTGCCACAGCCTTTTGCCCACTCCACAAAATCCCCGCAGGTGTATTCTACGGTCTCGCCATTCCAATCAGACGCTTGGGTACTACCGATCTTGCCACAACTCTCACAGCGTACCGACAATGGGAGCCAGTCGGGATTTTTCACCGCACCAGAAACCCGCTGGTAGATTTCACGAATTACGCCTGCCTTTTCAAGACTGATCTTTATAACCTCATTATATTTTCCTGAACGGTATAAATCACTTGATCGATAGTGGGTCGGGGTATACCCGATCTCTTTGATCACCCCCGCAAATTCACTGCCAAAATACTCGGCATAATTCTTAGCCGTATTGTCTGGAGGTGGTACATCACACAATGGCTTGCCCATGTGTGGAGTAAATATTTTCTCATCGAGATAGACCGGGAGACCATCCATCGGATCAAAATCATTGAATTCAAATAAAAAAGTGTGTGGTAATTTTTCTTCGGCCAAGACCTCCGCAATCATACCGTGAATTGCCACGCCTCGAAGCGAGCCGATATGCACTCGGCCCGACAACGTCTTCTCATCACGAATAACAATTGGCTTACCGGCCAAGAGTTTGTCTGCGCAACGAATCTTGATTTGTTCAACAATAGCATCAGCCCAGAGCATAGGGGGAAGTATAACGTAAAAAGTATGAAGTATAAAGCATGGAGAAAATGATTCCCCTTTAAAAATCACAACCAACAGTAAGCAAGAAGAAACCTATTGGGCTATAAAGTGGTGGAATCCCATCAATAGCGAGCGAGGCTGTTCGATAAAAATGCCTAGCGAGCGCGACGGCGTGAGCTCGAGGAATTTTCTAGCAAGAAAATATCCGTGCATTTTTATTGAATTGCCTCGCGAGTATCTACTCGATGGAGACGACGGTATACTGTATCACCCCCGTCGGAGATTTAAATGACACCTCATCCCCCTTTTTCTTTCCCATCAAAGCGGTGCCAAACGGTGAACGATTTGAAAGCTTACCCTGCGCCATGTTGGTTTCTTCAGAGCCGACAATTTTCCACACCTTTGTTGTTTTATCACCAACTTTTCGCACCGTGACAGTTGATCCGATTTCTACCTTATCAGTGTGATGAAAAGAAACAATCTTAGCATCTTGCAAAATCGTCTCAATCTTGCGAATGCGATCTTCGATAGTTGCCTGCATTTCGCGGGCCTCCTGGTATTCGGCATTTTCAGATAGATCGCCGAGCGATTTTGCGGACTCCAAATTTTCCGCAACCTGTTTGCGTTTGGTGTGCTTCAATTCCTCAAGTTCGTGGGTCAACTCGTCAAATTTTTCTTTGGTAAGATATTCGCTTTGGGTGTTCATATATTGGTTAGTATCACTATGGCGCAAGTATAATCATTTTTATGGGTAAGTCAACCCTCGTATTGCCTTAGTGGAAGGCTGTGCGGATCTATCGAGTCTTTTTTCTTAAAATATGGCTCAATGAAGCCATCCCACAGAATCAACGGCTCACTCCGAAGGGCTACGTCGGAGTGAGCCGTTAGACTAAATCCCCTAAAAATTAGGGAGCATACTCCCATTCTCATTTCTCCAAATACTCTGGCGTATTGACTGCCATCCATTCAATGAATTGTCTGACGACGTAGAGCGCGCCAATGACATTGTTGCGAGAACCTTTTTCCATGGTTACTGCAAATGCATAGCGGGGATTTTCGTAGGGGAAGAAGCCGATAACCCACGAGTTGACTTTTTCTTTGGATACACCAAGTTCTGCAGTACCGGTCTTTGCGGCGATAGTGACTTGAGGATTATTCAATCCTTTTGCTGTGCCAATAAGTACCCCGTCACGCATCCCCTCTTTGACGATGCGGATATGCTCTGTGGCAATGGGTACTGTGTCGGCAATGGTCGCTTCTTCTTGCCCAAGTCGGGTGATCACTGGTGTCAGTAGCACACCATCGTTGGCGATAGTTGCTACCGCCCGAACGGCTTGCAGTGGGGTTGCCTGAAAACCGTACTGCCCAATTGCGGTATAGTAGGTATCACCAAGACGCCACTCTTCCCCGTCAAAATTTTTCTTTTTCCAATCAGGATTAGGGATGATCCCGCTGGTACCGGTAAACATATCACCGGCAATTGGTTCACCGAATCCGAATAGTCGAAAATATTTTTCCAGTTTGGTGATACCGAGGCCTCGTTGACCTTCAAATCCCCCACCCACTTCATAAAAATAAACGTTCGACGATACTGCCAAGGCTTTTCGCATATCTACCGCTCCATGAGCTTTCCAGTCGGTGAATACCGAAGTGACATCGGGGTTGTAAGGACTTTGAATGGAAATCGAGCCGGTGCTGATAATTTCTTTTTCAGGACGAATAATCGATTCACTCAACGCGCCAAGCGCCACGAATGGTTTGACGATTGACCCCGGCGTGTAGAGACCGTCTATCGCTCGGTTTAGAAAAGGCTGGTTTTTATCTTTTGTATAAGCGGTTATTTTTTTGTTATCGATCCCGTCTGTCAAAATTTTTGAATTATATTCGGGATAGGTGGTTATTGCGAGGAGTTCACCGCTGTATACATCCATCAACACGCCGGCACCACCAGAAAATCCCACTTCGTGGGCGGTCGATTGAATAAAAGAAAATAAGGCGCTTTGCAATCGGACATCGATTGCTAGTGTCAGTGGTAGACCTTCAGTGGCGGGTTTTGCTTGATTTTCGGCGGTGATAGTTCCGAGTGCGGCAGTTTCGGTCAATTTTAGTCCATTTTTTCCGACAAGCGAGTCATTGAAAGCTTTTTCCACACCATCGAGTCCTACGAAATCTTCCCGAAAATAAAAACCAGTCTTATCTTTCGTTGGATATTTAACATAGCCAACTAGATTTCCAATTCCTGCCACGTCAAGATATTCTCGGTTGGCGACATCCGGATTGTTTGGGTTCACGCTATTCCACGCCAAAAGAGTGTTGTTGCGATCATATATCACACCACGGGAAGCAAAGATGAGTGAGTGGCGCAAGCGATTTTTCTCGCCCTTCTCGACATAGGTGGCGCCGTTGCTGATCTGGAGGTCCCATGTTCGGTAGCTAAAAATGCCCACCGCGATAATAAAAAAGATGCCGACTGACCAGATGGCGATTCGAGAGATCGGCCGTTCAATACGACCTTCAAATTGATGCACATCGAATTCAGGCAGATTACGAGAATCAAGCAATATCTCGTGGGGATCAATTTCTCCACTTCGGGATGTCCCGCGAAACATCTTTTTTAATATCCGTGGAAAAGAAAACATATACTGACTATCATACTACAGGATGGCATTACACCCGTATCCGTTCCCGTATATATGCCAGCACGGGTATGATGATCAAGGTAATGGTGGTGGGTGCAATAAGCCAAATCATGGACTGATTTCCGTAGTGGTAGAGTATGGTATAGAGCGCGACGAGCACTGCCGCTTCTTGGTATGGGGCAAAAAACCACAGCGACAGTAATAGTATGGGAAGCAGTATCATCCAATGGGTAGTAAAGATGCCTAGGCCGAGCACGAGTGATACAGCTATTCGGACGATTGTGGTAGGTGGTATATGATTGGACATAGCGGTGTTAGCGATCAATATTCATATCGACCTCGACAAAACGGATCTCGGCAATATTGATGGGGCTTTTAAATAAAATTCTCTGGAATGAATCGTTGGGGGTAACTTCGATTGCCTCCACGACTGCGAGCACTTGTTTGTTCAGTTCCGGAAATGTCACCGTATCGTTGATGGACACATCAAGCTCTCGGGGCAGTCGTGCGTCAAAATTACCACTACCCCGCCCTGTGGCGAGAGCGGTTACTTTTGTTTTGCCGATAATCACTACATGCTCTTCGTTGGGAGATGATAGGAGCCGGACTCTGGACCATTTTGGAGTTACTTCGGTGACTGTGCCGATGACTGATTCGCGCACCGACACTTTTGCTCCGGAGGTGACACCATAGGTACTGCCAACATCGATGAGTAGCGTGTCGTAGGGTGTTTGTGCGGGGTTGCCCAAGACTGCCGATAGGAGACGTTTCTTGGTGGGTGTTCTACCGAGCATATCTTTTAAACCGGCGTTTTCTTCCCGAAGCATAGACACTTCGGCTACGATTTCAGTGAACTGATCTACATTTTGTTCCAGTGTCTGATGCGCAAGAAGCAAGTCCTTTTTTGATGATAGGGTGCTCCATAACGTCTCTTTAGTGGCGCGTAATGCTTGGGAAGCGTTCCATATTGGACCGCCAATAAACACCAATACTCGAGATAGTGGTTTGTACGCAAGAAATATGAGAATCACCAAGCCACACACAATGAAAAATAATCTCGTGTCTCGACCGCGCTGACGTTTAGTTTTTAAGAGGTAGGTCATGGTCGTCGTCTTCGATTAACACCTCACGAAATGTTTCTAAATCTTCCAAAATGATACCAGTCCCCCGCGCGATAGCTGTCAGGGGATCATCGGAGACATGCACGGGGATTTTTAAAAATTCATGCAGGAGGGCATCCAGACCTTTAATGAGCGCTCCCCCACCCACCAAATAAACTCCTCGTTGCATCACATCTGCCAGGATTTCGGGTGGCGTTGTCTCGAGCACCTGTTTGACAGATTCGACTAGGGTATCAATTGACTGCGCCATTGCTTCTCGAATATCGGCATCAGTAATGACCACCTCGCGAGGGAGGCCGGTAACCAAATCTCGCCCACGAATGGCCATCTCAAGAGGTGGTCTGCCCGGCATCACTACGCCGATAGCAATCTTTACTTCTTCGGCAGTTTTTTCACCGATTAAAATTTTAAACTCACTTCGAATATACGAGATGATGTCATTGTTTAATTTATCCCCGGCGATTTTCAAGTTTTTTGAACGGACAATACCGCCAAGAGAAATCACTGCGATATCGGTGGTTCCTCCGCCGATATCGATCACCATAGTACCCACCGGTTCCATCACCGGAAGCCGTATACCGATGGCGCCCGCCATCGGCTGTTCTACAACAAACACTTCTCGCGCGCCGGCATTTCGGGTGGCGTCACGCACGGCTCGAGTTTCAACATTGGTGACTCCCGAAGGGACGCCGACAACGACGCGCGGACCAAACATTTTTTTGTGTTCGCGTTGGCATTTATTCATCAAGTACAAGATCATCTCTTCGGTTACTTCGAAATCGGAAATGACTCCATCGACAAGCGGTCTCACGGCGGTGATATGGGCGGGTGTTCGGCCGAGCATTTGTTTGGCTTCTTTTCCTACCGCGACCACGCGACCGGTTTTACTATTGACGGCCACCACAGACGGTTCATTGATCACAATGCCCTTGCCCCGTAGATACAGGAGGGTATTTGCCGTGCCTAAATCAATCCCAATATCATGAGAGAGCAGGGAGTATAGTTTTTCGAGATGTTTTTTAATCATACAATATTACGCGGTGTCTTCGGAATCCTCACCGGTCGACAATGACACGTCCACCACCTGATGATGCGGCACTTTTCGCACTTCGCCGGTTTTGCGATTTTTGAGTTCGACTACCCCCTCGTTCATGGTCTTTTCCGAAACCACAATCCGAAGCGGAATACCTAGTAAGTCAGAGTCAGTGAATTTTTCTCCCGCGCGAGCATCGCGATCATCAAGTAAAACACTCGCTCCATTGGCGGTCAGATCGGCGTAGAAACGCTCGGCAGTCTCTTTGACGGGTACCTTACCATTATCAAGTGATACCAAATGGATATCAAATGGCGCCACTTCTTCTGGCCAGACAATACCATTTTCGTCAGAGAGTGTCTCAACGATGGTACCAAGCAGTCTTCCGGGACCAATGCCATAAGAACCCATCACCACCGCTTGTTTGTTGCCTGCTTGGTCAAGATAGGTCAATTCGAGCGCATCAGAAAAACGAGTGCCCAGACTAAAAATATTGCCCACTTCCACAGCTTTTTCTATATGTAACTCAGTTGCAGTACACTGTGGGCATTTTTTCACTTCAGCAAAGATTTCATCATTGACCGCCACGTGACATTTTTCGCACACATGAATGGTGTCTTCACCCGCTGAAGTAATGGTCTGAAATTCGTGAGAGTATTTACTAAAACTTCCGCCGGACGCATAGGTCAAGTATGTTTTGTCCCCAAGACCGACCCGAGCAAAAATATTTTTGTACGCGCTCTTTACTTTTTCATAAAATGCTTCGTGTTCGGCAACATCTTTTGAAAACGAGTATAGATCTTTCATCAAAAATTCTCGACCGCGCATGATCCCACTCTTGGCGCGAGTCTCATTTCGAAATTTAGTTTGGATTTGATACGGATAGGTCGGTAAATCACGGAATGAGCGAATGTGGTCTCGCATCAAATTGGTGAGCGGTTCTTCGTGGGTAAATCCGAGGCCGAGTTCGGTGTTGTTTTTAAGCGATGTCTTAAACCAGATATCAACTTCTTTATCACTCCATCGAGAAGTCTTCTCCCACACCGATTTATCCTGAAGCGCGGTCAAAAATACTTCTTGTCCCCCGATTTTATTCATCTCCTCGCGAATAATCGCGACAATGTTATTCATCACCAAAACGCCAAGTGGTAACAGCGAATAGACCCCTGCCATCTCTTTGTGAATAAAACCGCCTCGAATTAGTAGCTGGGCATTTTTTGATACTTCGTCTTTTGGCGCTTCCCGACGAGTTTTGGTGAATAGGTGTGATTGCTTCATAAAAAATGAATTAAACGTAGGTCAATACTACCTGAAATAGTGGCAAAATACGATACTTGATTTTATCCATACTCCTGATATAGTAACACTGGACCGTAGAGGTAGACTCTACTCAATCGAAAGGATTGTTCTATGACAACGACGACGTTTACGACTACAAGACTGACTACCCCATCGCTTCCACACAAATTGCTTGATGCACGACATCTGTATGGAACGGCACCCCTTATCGCTCTCTGTGTTGGGTTTCTCTTTGTGTTGATTCTCTATGGAGGATCGGTGCCGGTATTACTTAGCAAGTGGTTTGCAGCGTTCGGTAGCGTATTCGCTACTTTCCTGTTTCTCAACATCTTTTTCATCAAGACGTTGCCCAAAGATCACGCCTTGGTAAATAGCGAAGGGAAGATTCTCACTGATTTTGAGCGCGGAAATTATGCCTTGTGGAGATGGGAGTATACTGATCTTCTCAAGCAAGGAAGTTTGGTTGGCTACCAGTTTCGTGTAGATACGATCAAAGTATCTTGTGACCGTCGACGTTACGAGATAGTATTTTTGGCGAATGCTTCTCTGGAGGCGGCGCGCGCACTTGAAACCATCCTCGCCTCCCTCCAGGAAGCTCGCATACGGAACGCCGAAGGTATTGTGCTCTGTAATTTCTACGATGTGTTAAGTGAACATCCTGACATCGTCAACGGACTCACGAATCCCTTACGGATCGAACAACAAGAAGCGTTCCACAAAATGTTGATTGACCACCTTTTACCCAAACTTTCGGGTACGGGCATCAAGGTTGTGGCGAAGATGGCAACGTTCTCTTGGAGTTAGTTTGTTTTGTGACCGCTATGCACGAGTATGTGTGTAGCGGTTTTTCTTTTAATGGCTCTACAGAGCCACGCTATAAGTCTAACGGCTCACTGGTTTTTTTAAAGGCTCAATCCTCCGCGGCGGATTGAGCCTTTAAAAAGCCCCCGAAAATCGTTGCGATTTTCGGGGGCTTTTTTCAGTATTCCTCATGCGTCATACCTAATACTTTTTACTTCATACTTTTTTACCGGTAGCTTCCCATCGCCTCGATGGTCGCTTGGGCGAGAGTGACTACATCCGTGAATCTTCCTTCCTCGCTCGATCCAAGCACGGCAATAATTATCGGGTGATTGATACCAATATCTAAAGCGACAGCCAGATTTCCTCCCGAGAGGTCTGTCAGTCCGGTCTTTGAACCAATCAATTCTGGCAGTTCTCCCAAAGCTTTGTTGGTGTTGTCGGCGGTGTATGATTTTTGTTGTGAGTGGACAAGGACACGGTCTTTTACAGTCGCCTCAAAGAGATCAGGGTGTGTTTGTAGGGTAAACGCAAATAATGTCGCGAGATCTTTTGCTGATCCATACGCGCCAGAAATGAACCCGGGTTCAGAAAGATCGAGCCCGCTCTCGTTGATAAAATAAGTTTGTGATAGGCCGAGTCGTTCTGCGGTATTATTCATCTTTTTAATAAACCACTCTTTGGGGTGTACTGCACTACCTGAACTCTCTTGCCCAAGTGCTCCAACTACCGATGCCACCGATCGGGCACCTTCGTTTGATGAGGTCACCAGTGTGTAGGTGAGTAATTCTTTGAGGGTCCATTGTTGGCCGGGCTGAATCACTCGTTTGTCGACTTTTGGAATCTCGTCGGGCACGGTAATCACGGTAAAATCAGGCAGATTTTCTTTGGCTACAATCGCGGTCATTACTTTGGTGAGCGAAGCGAGGGGTAGTTGCTGTTCGATATTATTGCCGGACAAGACTTGTTGATCACGTATGTCGTATACGATAAATGCCTTTCCTTCGATAGTACTGCTTGCCAAGCGACTAGCCAGACGCTCTGCCACCGTCGGCGCTACGGCAATCCTCGACCGCATCATCTGCTGATCGCGAATGACTTGATGGAGTGTTGCGACGACCAGGATTAGTACGCCGAACAGCCCCCAGAGAAGGGCTCGTTTTACGTATCGCGGAGAGTCGAGGTTTATAGATTCCATACCAGTACTATCTTACACGGTCTCATCTTTTTCGCCAGAGTCTGCTCGCGCAGATTCGTGTGCGGTGTCGGGCGCTGTCGCTTGTGTCAGTTCGTCTTGGATTGTTTGCCACTCGGGCAATTCTGAAAGATTTTTGATACCAAGGTGGGTCAACAGATCAAAGGTTGGTTTGTAGAGGAAACGGCGCTGATCTTTTTCGTCGGTAATTTTTTCCACAAGACCTCGAATCAGTAAATTGCGAAGAATAAATTGAGAATTAACTCCGCGGACATAGTCGATATCGCTTCGGCTGATAGGACCTCGATAGAGTATGAGCGCCAGTGTCTCAAGTCCCGCCTTGCCGAGATCACGATGGATCTCATCTTTGATTAATTTCTCGATTAGCCCACTCACCTCTTTGCTAGTCGCAAGCATCACTTCGTCGTCTTTTGTGACGAGCTGAACACCGCGACCTTCGAGGCTTTTTTCGAGCGCAAGTAGTCCTGTCTCTATTTCTTTCACCGACACAGACAAAATTGTCCCCAGTTTTGTTTTTGAGATAGGCTCCCCTTTCCAGAAAAGGATCGCTTCGATTTTGGCACTGAGTTGCATAAGATGAAGTATAAAATAAAATGTAAAAAGTATAAAGTGTAGAATTTTTTAGAAATTAGGACTTAGAAATTATCTCGCTCCGCAGGAGATCTGGCGTAGCTAGAGAAATTTTAATCGTCTAGTACCTCGGTACTCCCAAAGCATCACTCTCAATCACAATATCTTCTTTGTGACTTTCTTGGGTCACTCGGACCACGCCTTGCTTCACCAATTCAAGTAGTGCGAGAAATCCGACAATCACTTCCACCTTATTTTCCGTGGCGCCTCGGGTAAATTCTTTGAAATTCATCTTGAGGGCGGACTTGATGCGGTCAGTCAATGTCGATACCATCTCTTCAAGGCTGATCACTTTTTTGACGATAGCTTTGGGCAGAGATTCGATCTTGGGCAAGTTGGCAAGCGCGTCTCTGACTGCAGAGACGATACTAGCCAGCGTCATACTTTCATCGGGTGCAAAAACAGGAGTGAGGGGCTGCGGGGCATTGGTAAAAAGTATCTGTTTACCATAGCGCGCCAAAACATGTACCGTCAATTCTCTGATACGCTGGTATTCCTTGAGCCGATCTTCGAGTTGTTTGATGTTTCCCTGCTCTTCTTCGGAGAGTGACAATGTGGGAAGCAGTGATTTTGATTTGATGAGGACCAGGGTCGAGGCGATCAATACAAACTGTGCCGCATCTGCCAAAGGAAAGTCTTGGTGGGTTGAAACATAGGCAATATATTCGTCGGCAATTTTGGAGAGCGAGATATCGTTGATGAAAAGCTTTCGTTTTTCGATTAAATTCAAAAGAAGATCGAGTGGACCTTCAAATTCGGCGGTTTTGATTGTGTAGGAAGCACTATTCACCCTCTTAGCATACTCTAAAATCACTGGTTATAAAAGGGTAAAATGGACTTTTCCCCAGAAATTTTTGCGGACTACTTTTTGTTTGGTATACTAGCCGTCCGCCCCAGAAAATATTTTGTTCTACGGTGCGGAATTTGTACAGAAAATCAGATTTTGTCTGGATTCTCGATCGGAAGATTTATTCAAAGACTTAGGTTGGTCCATATCCCCCACTTACCGCCGTTTGGCGGCTTATTGTATCTGCGGAGAATATCCCGTCCATAGGCAAACAAGGGATAAATCCGCAACGAGAAAAAGCGTTGGCGGAGCCGACACTCCTACAAAAAAGTTTGCCCTGTTGCCTCGCCTAATACGTAGCCAGAGTCATCGAAGGCACACGAAGCCAGTGGAGATGGGACGAGGCCAAACTTTATTTAATCACTTTAATTTTTTAATTCCGTGTATCTCACACCACTCGTCCGTAAAGCTCTTGATTTTTCCGCACTCACCCATAGAGATCACCTTCGAGTGGGTTTGAATGTTCCATATATCGTCCACCCGGTGGCAGTGGCTTCGATTGTGTCGAGATATACCACCGACGAAGAAGTGGTTGCCGCCGCATTGCTCCATGATGTAATTGAGGACTCATCTGATAGATATTCTGCCGACACTATGGCGGTAGATTTTGGGAAACGGGTCGCTGATTTTGTAGCTTGTGTCACCGAGGACAAGTACGATGCTTCGGGTAAGGTAGCTTCGTGGCAAGATCGTAAGGCAAGTTATTTACACAAATTGAGTTCTGCGTCAAAAGAAGGTCGGTTGATTTGCGTGGCCGACACCATTCACAATATCGAGTCGTTGCTCCAGACAATTGCCCAATGTGGTAATGATGTCTTGGGACAATTTGGTGCGGGACTTGATCGAAAGATTATTTTTTACGAGCATATTTTGCGGACGATTGGCGGGTCGATTCCCAATGAGTTGCGGGAGCGATTGGTTTCTCTGATCGAAGAGTTACGGGTAGGGGGAAGACACTAGAACACAGACGAGAGATTACAGACAGGAAAAAGAGTAGAATCGACAGAGCCGTATTTTCGCTTTTTAGCGAAAATACGGCTCTGTATAGGCCTGAAAAATCTTAACGGCTCAGTCCTTTTATTTCAAAAGGACTGAGCCGTTAAAACTTCGGAGCTACCTATAGGAATTATTTTGACAAAAGCGTATCGATTCGATTCATATCTCGCGGAAACGCAGTTGCTTCTTTCACATTTGGGATTTCAAGCATACGGGCAGTAAATCGCTCAAGTCCGGTCGAAGACCCGCCGTGCGGGGGCATACCGTATTTGAATGCTTGCAGGTAGAAAGAGAACTTTTCCGGATCAAGTCCGCGGTCTTTCATACGCTGGATGAGTGATTCATAATTATGAATGCGTTGTGCACCGCTGTTTATTTCAAGTCCGCGGAAGAGTAAGTCGAATCCTCGTGAATACGGAGCTTCGGTCGGATCTTCGTAGGTGTAAAATGCACGCTTCTTGGTCGGGAATCGAGTAATGAATACAAAATCAGAGCCGAGATTCTTTTTGGCATATTCACAAATCTGGCGTTCGTCTTCGGGCGCCATATCGTTCACATCTTCAATAGTGCGACCAAACTCTTTGGTGATTAACGCATGCGCTTCTGCGAGAGTAAACGTTGGAATCTTTTCAGGAATTGCAGGTGGTGCGGTTTTGAATCGTAGGAACATGTCTGCATGCTCAGCGCTGACTGCTTTTACCGTGTCTCGGATGGCAGTTTCAAGTACACGCATTGGGTCTTCTTCGTTTTTAATAAAACCCATCTCAAAATCCATTTGAGTAATTTCAGAGACGTGTCGTGTGGTCGCACTTTTTTCGGCACGAAAGACTTTTGCGATAGTAAACGCTCGTTCAAATGCGCCTACCATGATTTGCTTGTAGAGTTGTGGGCTGGTAGCAAGAAAAGCTTTTTTTTCATAAAAGTAGTCGACTTTAAACGCTGCCGCTCCCCCTTCGGCATCACCACCCACCAATGCGGGAGCAATAAATTCAGTGAAATTTTGTGAGGCTAGTGAATTTCTATAGGCGTTTAAAATAGAGGCCTGCATTTTGAAGATATCTTTACTACGTGGACTCCTTACGGTAAATGGAAAATTGTCGAGGTGCGTATCGAGATGTACGTCAGTCCCAAGTTCAAACGGCAACTCGTGTGCTGCTGAAAGCACTGTAATACTTAAAATCTCAAGCTCGATGTCCCCGTTTTCCTTATCCTTTTGAACATTTTTTTCGGGGCGTGCGTTTACTTTGCCATGAACCGTGACCACCCATTCCGGTCGAAGGGTGCTTCCTACTGCGTGTGCCTCTTTTGCATTCGGCAAAATCACTCCCTGCACTTTGCCAGTCATATCTCGAAACTCAAAAAAGATCAGTTTGCCTTGATCACGCCGTACGTCTACTGAGCCGGAGATCGATACTTCTGTTCCCACTTTTTCTTTCAAATCTTTGATGTATGTTCGTTCCATACCTAAAACTATAGCAGAAAACAGATATTTTGAAAATCTCACTAGCTAATGATCACTTGCCCCTCTTTTTCGACGAGGTTTTTGTACTGTTCGCAAGAAGCAAGTAGTTCGGTATGATTGCCTATGCCAGCCACTTTGCCTTTTTCCATAACGATAATTTTGTCAGCATGACTAATGGTCGAAAGTCGGTGGGCGATAATGATACCAGTCTTGCCTTTCATGGCATCACGCATTGCTTGTTGAATGTATGCGTCATTGATGGTATCGAGACTATTGGTCGCCTCATCAAGAATCAAGAGCTTAGGGTCACGAAGTAGTGCGCGGGCAATGGCAACACGCTGTCTCTCGCCCCCTGAAAGTCGGACGCCATTCTCACCAATCTTGGTATCGAAACCATTCGGCAACCGGTCAAAGAAACTACTGATTTTTGATTGTTCAGCCACTACAGTGAGCATTGCTTCGGTAATAAGTTCGGGGTGCTTGATACCAAACAAAAGGTTGGCACGTAAGGTGTCGTCCCACAGTCGAACTTGTTGCTCGACGTAGCCTACTTGCTTGCGGAAGCTACCAATTTCAATTGCTTTCAGATTTTTACCATCAACAAGAACTTCCCCTTCTTGTGGATCAAATCCCCGAAGCAGTAGGTTTACAATCGTGGACTTCCCTGCGCCAGAGTGTCCGACAATCGCACACACCTCTCCTGCCTTGATGCTAAATGAGATATTATGCAGGGCATTATTGTCATTTTTACTCTCAGGATAGGAGAAAGAGACATTTCTGAATTCAATGCATTGTTCAATCGTCTCTATTTTGAATCCATCATGGTTTGGAGCAATGGTCGGTTTAAGATCAACAATTTCAAAGTAGCGAGCCACATCGACAGACATAATCACAAATCGACGGAGAAGCTTGGAGAACCGCTCAGTACGGGTAAAAATCATATTTGCCCACGCAAGAACCGTTACCAAGGATCCCGCAGTGATACTACCTTGCAATACCAATGTCGCTCCAGAACCGATCAATAACAGATTTCCGATCTTGGTCAGTAAGTCTCGTGGTAGTACTACAATCGTGAGGTATTTAAGCCAAATTTTTTCGGCAAAATTTGCTGATTGGGTATAATCTTGTTTGTATCGAGCGATAGTTTCTTTTTCTTGTGCAGAGAGCAATATGAGTGGGAGGGAACGCAAAATTTCTGAGTATTGTTGACCCACTTTATCATCCATCTCGCGATATTTTCTGACCGTCTTGGCCATCTTGATACTTGAAGGAATGGAAATAGCTAGTGACACAAGTACGGTGGCGAGCACAATATAACCAAGAATGACATTGCTCAAAAAAAGAAACATGAAAGCGACGAGGACAAGTGCGATCAATGGGAGGGTGTCGTACAGTGCCATCTGCACTGTATTTTGAAGAGCATTCGAACCTTGATTTGCCACTTTTTGTCGAAAACCTGAGTTTTGGCTAGTGATCTGACCCAAAGAGAGAGAAGAGGCTCGAGTAACAGTATGCACGTCGATGACACGACTGATTCGGAAGACGAATTTACCGTTTTCGATAATGGTACGTATATAGTCGAGTAGTACATCGGCGAGCATAATGCCGCCGATGATCCACAAAAGCTGTGCTACCTGACTCGAATCACCTTTGAAAAATCCATCCACTAGTTTTCCCCAATAGTATGGTTGTGCGAGATTGATTGCCTCAATCAAAAATACAAAAACTGTAAGGGCGCTCAATGCTCCCCAAAAAGGTCTGAGTAGTTGAAATATTTTTTTAATCACAAATTTTTGTTACGTGGTTAAAATTTTCTATAAGGCGAATGTATAGTATACCAAGTCTAAAAATGAAGTCCATACTTTTTTATACTATGTCAAGTTGCGTGGGTTTTGTCACCGTTGTGTGATAAGGGTCGAGTATGCTATACTTACAATACAAATCAAAAGCCCCGCCCTCGAGAGTACTCGGGGCGGGGCTTTTTGTTTCTACAATGCCACCCCAATTGCCTTTCGGACTGCGTCCATTTTTGCATCGGCCTTCACTCGAGCTCGGCTACCACCGTCTTTGAGTACTGCGAGTACGTGTGTCAAATCTTCTGCGAGAGCCTCGCGTCTTTCGCGAAGCGGTTTGATAAAAGCAGAAATATCAGTAACCAAAGCTTCTTTTAAGTCTTTGTACTTCCCTGCTTTTTCAGTATAAAGTGTAGCAAGTTCGTCTTCTGTGCGGAAAAGTTTGTGAATGGAGTATACATTTACAGGCGCATACAATGAAATAACCTTTTCTCCTTGAGTAAAATCCCCAGAAAATACTTGATTATGAATTACTGTATCTTCAGCTTTCTTAGAATCAGTCACGATACTCATTACCGCTTTTCTGATTTCTTCGTCGGTCGCAAAAAGAGGGATGGTGTTGCCGTAGCTCTTGCTCATCTTTTGGCCATCAGTACCGGGCACTATAGCAACATCTTTCAAAATCATTGGTTCAGGAAGTGTCAAAGTTTCTCCAAATACTCGGTTGAATTTTTCTGCAGTGTCTCGGGCATACTCAATGTGTTGTTTCTGATCTTGGCCGACTGGGACGTGTGTCGCATCGTAGAGTAAAATATCGGCTGCCATCAGCATTGGGTAGTTGAAAGTGCCCACACTAATCTCTTTGTCTTTCGCTTCAGCATCTTTAAAAGCGTGGGCGCGCATCAAATATGGCATAGTGGTGATAGTATCGAAAATCCACGCGAGCTCGGTGTGCGCTGAGACATCGGATTGTTTGAAAATGACGGATTGTCTTGGATCGAGTCCGATGGCGAGATAGTCGAGCGCGAGATCGATGATATTTTGATGCATCACCTTTGCATCTTGGATAAAGTTCAAGCCGTGATAATCGGCGATCATAAAAAACTTCTCGGCTTCTGGGTGGGCGTTTTGGAGGTCTACCATTTGCTTCATTGCGCCGAAATAGTTACCAATATGTGGTCGACCAGTGGGCTTTACGCCGGAGAGGAGGACTTTTTTAGATGAATTACTCATACGGGAAGTATAACGTAAAAAGTATAAAGTATAAAGTATGGTGAGAAAATAACAACAAAAAACAGCTCGCACGGGGTGTGCGAGCTGAAGTGGGATTAGAGTCCCTCGAGGTATAGTGCGGGACGACTTGGACCCATCTGACCTGGTTTACGAGGGATCCAGTAGAGAGGCATACGGATACTTGAGGTGCCCCGCTTGATTTTGATACGCACGGAGGGTTCATCTTGCCACAAGACTTTGATGCTCTGACCGCCCGGCTTTTTAGCTGACTTTGTCATAACACTCCTTTCTCTTGTTTCCGATGGGTTTACTGCTCTAAAGCTATTATACTACCATTGGCTATATTTGTAAAGCGAACTTATCCCCATATTAAGTAGCTTCTGCTAACCACTCTTCCTATCTACGCTATAGCGTAGATAGGAAGAGTAACTATCGACTATGTCAAATATACCAAAAGACACTCAGGATGGGGGTTACCCTCGTGCTCACATTAAATGACGATACTGACAATTTTACCGACAATATAGATGACTTTTTTTGGCTCCTTGCCATCCAGCCATTTGATTGATTCTGGCAGAGCGAGGGCAGTTTTTTTGGCATCATCTTCAGAGATCGATCGGTTGGCTACAAACGTCGTTCGCATTTTGCCATTGATTTGGACGGCAATCGTGACCGTGTCACTCACCAATTTTTTTGGATCATAGGTTGGCCAGGGTTCTAGGTGTATCGAATCCGCGTGCCCAATCATTTCCCAAAGTTCTTCGGTAAAGTGAGGGGCAAAAGGCGCGAGCAACTGGAGAAGTGTTCCGTATGTCGCTTTCGAGATGGATTCAGTTTTCTCAAGCTCAGACACAAATATCATCATCGCAGAAATCGCGGTATTGAATTTCATCGCTTCGATATCCTCCCCCACTTTCTTTGTAGTCTTGTGGAGCAGTATTTTGATTTCTTTTGCTTTCGGGTCTGTTGTCTGTGTTCTGTTGTCTGATAGTTTGTCTCTCAATTTCCACACTCGTTCCACAAATCTCCGCGATCCAGCAATACTATCGGTATCCCACGCAATCGCCTGATCAAATGGCCCCATGAACATCTCGTAGATGCGTAATGTATCGGCACCGACGGTCTCGACGATACTGTCCGGGTTCACGACGTTACCAATCGACTTACTCATCTTCACTCCACCTTTGGCGAGGATCAGGCCGTGTGAAGTGCGTTTTTGATACGGCTCGGATGTTGGGACGAGTTTGAGATCGTAGAGGAATTTGTGCCAAAAGCGAGAATACAAAAGATGTAAGGTGGTATGTTCCATCCCCCCGTTGTACCAGTCGACGGGCGTCCAGTATCTGAGTTTGTCTGCATCAGCAAATGCCGTAGTATTTTTAGGATCAGTGTAGCGGAGATAATACCAGCTCGATCCAGCCCAATTTGGCATGGTGTCGGTTTCTCGTTTTGCCTTTCCATTACATTTTGGGCACGTGGTATTGACCCATTCTGATATCGAAGCGAGTGGTGACTCCCCAGTCTCGGTCGGTTTGTAGTTTTTGACTTCAGGCAGGGTGACCGGTAAGTCTTTTTCAGGCACAGGGACAATGCCACATTTCTCACAATGCACCATCGGAATCGGCTCCCCCCAATATCGCTGTCTTGAAAACACCCAATCGCGGAGTTTGTAAGTGGTGACCATTTTCCCACCAACTGATTCGGTTATCATTTTCTTGGCCTCATCGATCGGTATATCGTTGAATGCGCCAGAGTTGATTATGGTCCCTGCTCCGGTGTAAGCCGTCTCTTTCTTAAATTGTTCCCAGACATAATTGAGATTGGAGAGGTTTAAGAAAGTGGCCATATCTTTCTCCGCTACCCACACCGCAGTATGTTTTTTTGTTTCTTCTTCCGCAACCTCGATCTTTTCCCCGTCGATTAGTTCAAAATGATACGCTTCGGAAATAGAATAGCGGTTGACCTCTTTGTGGTGTGCGTAAAAACTGGCGTGTGTTTCTCCGCCAACTTTACGGACAAATTTAATATGCTGGTACCCGGTTTCTTCTTTGATTTCACGAGTAGCCGCTTCGATAACATCTTCACCAGCCTCAACGCCACCAATCACAAAAGAATGCCAGCCCAATTTCCCCCAATCCAAACAAAGATATGAGTCATCTTTCCAGTGTTTTACGATGCCGTAAATCGTTTTTCTTTTTTCTGTAGGTTTGTCAGGGCGGACCTCGTCTCGACTATCCTTAAGCGCTGGAAAAAGAGGTGCAATTACATGGCGAATTGCTAGATTGTATTTCTTTGCAAATTCAAAATCACGATCATCATGTGCGGGCACGGCCATAATCGCCCCGGTGCCGTATTGGGGTAAGACATAATCAGCAATCCAAACAGGAATTTTTTCGTTGTTTGCAGGGTTGATGGCATAAATACCCTTGAGTTCGACTCCCGTTTTGTTTTTGCTTACCTCAGTACGATCTTCCTCGGTCTTATCCTGAGTCTTTTTAATGTACGCCAAAATTTCCTCCTTGTTTGTCGTGAGTTTTAGGTTGTTTGTTACAAACGAATGCTCTGGAGCAAGAACAAGATAGGTAGCACCAAAAAGCGTATCAGGTCGTGTTGTAAAAATTTCTACCTCCCCGATTTCATTCATAATTCTTGAATCATGAATCATGAATCTAATCTGTGCCCCCTCACTTCTCCCAATCCAATTTCTCTGCTGAATCTTGATGCGTTCCAGAAAATCGACGGTATCAAGATCTTTGTCGAGTCGGTCAGCATATTTCGTAATCGCAAGCATCCATTGTTCTTTTTCTCGCTTCTCTACTTTCGTGCCACAGCGCTCACAGCATCCATCCACCACTTCTTCATTGGCAAGACCAATCAAATCTTTTGGGCACCAGTTGATCGCCATTTTCTTTTTGTAGGCGAGGCCGTGTTTGTAGAATTGCAAAAAGAGCCACTGCGTCCATTTGTAGTAGGCGGGATCGGTAGTATCTACTTCTCGCGACCAATCGAAGGAAAAGCCGAGTGCTTTGAGTTGTCGACGGAAGGTATCGGTATTTTCGAGGGTGACCTCATTTGGATTTCTACCAGTCTTGATGGCATAATTTTCAGTCGGCAACCCAAATGCGTCCCAGCCAATCGGATAGAGCACTTCAAACCCTTCCGCTCGGCGTTTACGACAGATAATATCCATCGCGGTGTTGCTTCGGATATGTCCGACATGCAAGCCATCGCCAGATGGATACGGGAATTCAATCAAACCAAAAAACTTTTTCTTTTTAGAATTTTCTGTAGCAGTATAGATGCCGGATTGCTCCCATTTCTCCTGCCACTTTTTCTCAATAGCTTTGTGATTGTATTCGCTCATATAGATAGTAGTACTCTAGCAAAAATACGGCCAAAAGAAAAACCCCACGAGATTTGTTTTTATGGATGCTTAAACAATTTTAATAATCTGCTCAAACAAGACATTCTCAGCCTGAGTAAGAGATTTTTTAGAGATTCTTTTCAGGCTATCTTTTTCTGAGTGATATACCTCCATTAAATCGTCAAAATCACCTGATAGCAGAAAGGTCTTTGCCTTTATTTTATTGATATCTTTCAAGGGAAATGCCAGTTTCAGTATTTTTTCATCTTGGATAAATTCATTCACTCCGTTCCCGACACAATCTATCACCAGTACTTGTTTGGCGTTGATCAAGACTTCTTGATACCTCTCTTCAAACACCCTATACCCGTGTCCCCAATATGTAGGATAGTCATAAGAAATTTCTTCATTACCATCAAAAACAAATAATGTTTCCTCTAAAATACCCTCATAAAAACAGCGAAGTGCTGTGTCGATAGCGACAGATGTACCACTTGCATTGTCTATTGCCCCAGGACCCAATGAATCATAGTGAGAGAAAATAATGGTTTTTGGATTATTGATATTGCCGACAAGTAAAAAGTTTGCGGGAGTTTTCTGTTTTATGACTTGCAACGAAGCCGTGGCCTTTTTTGCAGACAGTAGTTTGCGTACTATTTTTGGAGAAATCGCTATTGCTGGAGCAAAAGAAAAGTTGGTCGGTGAAGAAACCAAACACTTTGGGTTAACATAGACAACCGGAGTATCTATTAGAAATCGAGAAGAGAAAAGTGAGCTTGCAATATTCGTCACCGGAATATCCCCGCTAGTCATTCCACAACCGATACAGCGTTCTATTATTCCGTCAATAATCAAGGTCGCTTTTTGTACCACAGGAATATTCGTATCGAATTTTTCAACAAAAATTGGTACGGCATATTCTTTAAAAACATTGCAAATATAGTCCTTCGCACGCTCCGCTACAACACCTTGTCTGGTGCCTAAATTGGTAAGTGCTTTAATACCATCTATTGATTTGAATTTTTTTGTTTTTTTCATTTTATGTTTATTACGACGAGTGAGGAGTGCGTGGATGAGTACCGTCTACAGGTGCACATCATCTACCGATGTGCCTCTCATCCACAGCATCCGACGATTTACCAAAATCGCCTACTGGGTTCGAAGTCGTAAAACAAGGTAATACCTTTTATTATACATGTTTTGGCTTTTCTTCGATATAAAAACATGTGGGTGAGGCAGATAGACACACCGCACATGACATCTGTATACACAGATGATTTCATTTAACCACGGAACATCAATGCTAGATCGGCAAAGTGCCGAGAAGCATCGTATGTTGTCGTATGCCACAACCTAGCCCTATCACACAATGTCTCTGCTGAGTGTGGTGTGGCAAGTATGTGCCGATTGCAGAACATCATATCGAGACATAGCGGGGTCGTTTGAATTACCATCGGCATAAAACCACACTCTTGCACGAGCATACCCATGGTTCTCTCAAACAATGCTTTAGCCTCAAACACGTTACCCTCTGGATTTTCGTAGGTATCAAGAAGGATGAGTTCGCCTGTAACAAACATAGAAAGATACAATGGGTAATACCAACCAGCAGGAGGTCGGACAACAAGTGTTCTCGCCTCCTCTGCACTATAAGACCCCGGAGTCAGAGTATCTTTACCATCAACATCACGGTAAACGGCATCTGGTCGATTAATCGTGGCTCTTGCAAGTAATTCACCGTGGAATCTTGATACATCGTCCATTGGATATGAGTCATTGAAAATCTGTTGACGCACAGATTTGTGATAATCGATAAGCGATGATCTATCCTTGACCACAATAGAGTCCAGACGACGACGCTCTATGTTGGCGATACCGTCTTTTGAGATATCTTCATACTTAAGGACCAATTTGTCCTTTTTGCTCCACTCTACCCAAGGGATATTTACCCGATGACGTTTATCGTGACTCATTCCCACAAAAGTATCTCGAGTAAACGACAGTGCTAGAGGCAGTAGCCCGAGCTTACGGCACAACAGATACATTGCCACATCTTCTGCACAAATTCCGGGCACCTGACGAGCAAGGACACCGACACTCTGACCAAGACTAATGGCGTTTTGTGCCAATAGCGGTAAGTGGGTGTGGACCAAGTGAGTGAAGCATTCGATGCCATATCGTCTTTTGATAAAATCATCGACAGCTAGACGAGCAATCACTCTTTTCTCAAGCCGACTTTTCAAGACTTCATTGAAGCAATTAACACGATTGATGTAGTAGGACGCACTCATAGGATTATTTTTCTGCAATAGGTTACAAGGAACATCCAGCATATCGCCCAAATCTAGAAGATTTGGATGCTGGTTAAAAAGTCTTACTAATGTCTTGATTGAGTACCTCTTTGACCAGAATCCAAATGCAAAAATATGTGATAAAAAAGATGATTTTCGCCTAGCCAAAAATAGAGTCCCACGACGGAAATATTGTTGGATACTGATTTAATTGTATTTTTATTAAAATCCATGATCTTTACATAAACAAAAAACGAGCCCTCGTATTTGAGGGCTCGTTTTTTGTTAATAGTCTGTTAGTTTAGAAAAATAGCGTACTAACAATCACAAAAAGAAGCACTCAAACCTTGCTTGAGAGCATGCCATACATACGACTTCTTAAAATGATTGTTTCGATTCATACAGTCAATACTATACCTTCCAATAAAAAAGTCAACTAGTTTTGCATGATATCAGAAAAATGACGGCTTTTGTATCTAGTACCTCATCTAACCTTCCGCTTCATTGAGCTCAATATAGAATTGTGAACCTTTGCCCTGACCTTCGGATTCTGCCCAGACACGGCCGTTGTGGCCGCGGATGAGCTCGCGAGCGAGATAGAGGCCGAGGCCGGTACCGATGATGTTGGTTTCGTTTGCATCCTTGGCGCGACTAAACTTTGCAAAGAGCTTTGGAATAGTATCTTTGTGAATGCCGATACCAGTATCCTTGATAGCAAACAGGATTTTGCTGTTGGCTTTGGTGAGAGAAATAGCAATTGAACCTTTTGGTGTGTACTTGATTGAGTTGTCGAAGATGTTAGCAATGACTTGCTTGATTTTCACCCGATCAGCGTCGACAAGGAATTCGGTATTTTGATCAATGGTAACGGAAAGGTCGAGTTTATTGCGGTCGAGGTTCGGCTTGAGCTCATTTACCACTTCCTGTACGAGCACCTTAAGATCAAATACCTTAAAATCATATTTCATTCTACCCTGCTCGATACGAGATACATCGAGGAAGTCACCTACGACCACGACGAGTGATTGAGCTGAATGTAGGATGGTATTGACTGCATCTTTCACTCCAGCAGAAATCTTGCCATAATCCCCCTCTACAATCAGCGATGCGTAGCCTTTGATAGCGGTCAGAGGTCCTCGAATTTGGTGTGTGGCGAGCGATACAAACTCGGACTTGAGTTGATCTAGCTCCTGCAATCTCGCATTCGCCCCTTCCAAATCCTTGTTCGTCTTTTCCAAATTTTTCGCCAATTCCTCAATCTTCTCGCGGGTTTTAACCTCACGGAGCACACTGCGAATTAGAAACATACCAAAAACAATTGTAATCAAAAGAAGACCACCGTTAATTAGCTGTTCCTTGAGTGTATCAGCTAGCAGTGTGCGGATAAGGATAAACATCCAGAGAGCAAAAGTGACGAGCTGGGTTGTAATAACCTTCGTGTCAAACAGTTGATATTTAAAAATTGCATAGCCACTTATTACTGGGTAGAGCGAAAATAGTATAAGTGGATATGGCGCAATATTGATGTTGAAAGTTAAAAAGAAGACGCTACCGCCTCCACCGAATCCTGCCACGGTAAACAGTATTATTGAACGTAGTCTCCCTTTTTCAATCAAATCAGTCTCTTTTCGAAGTAGTTGATACGTAATCCAGAGTGCATAAAGAACAATCGCAAAGAAATAAATAGTAAAATAAATATAGAGAGGACCAGCATCTGGAGCGTACCGAAAAGGTCCCTTTTCAAAAACGTCAGCAACAAAATAGTGTGTGGGGTTTACTACCAAAAGAAATACTCCGAATGCTGAAATTGCAGTTAGAAATTTTTTATGAAGTGAGTAGGTTCTGGTTACTGCAAGAATAGTCAAAAAATAAAATATTGGAATAAAAATCGCCGCTCCATGAAGGATAATATTGCTGAGAGTGGCTATCTCTTTGTTTGGAGCCACTACCATTGAAAAGTATGCAAAACTCCATATTGCGGAACTTACATTGAGGGCTAGCCACGCCTGGTTTTCTAGCTGAAATCTATTGCGCAAAAAAACAATAATACCGGATAAGAGCGCGGTAAATCCTCCAAGGAGCAGTGTTATGCTGAAAT
This sequence comes from Patescibacteria group bacterium, assembly GCA_038078755.1. Taxonomy (GTDB): domain Bacteria; phylum Patescibacteriota; class Minisyncoccia; order Phycocordibacterales; family JBAYGS01; genus JBBTSQ01. The sequence continues at coordinate 4,199 of JBBTSQ010000017.1, read as the reverse complement.
AATCAAAGCTAATGTACATGGTCAAATTTATTCTTGCATAAGATACTTGTTCCCTAATGCTGTTGTCTCTGGATTTTTAATAAACAAGGATGCAAGGTCTTGTATTGAAGTGAATGTAATGTTGGTGCCATGATGAGGCTCAACATGTACATCCCCATTATATACTATTTTTTTATCGATAGACTGTTTAAAACTATCAAGCTTACCAGCTAAGGCATAAATTGCTGATTGGGGCGAAGAACATGCTACGTGAGGATTGTTTGTGCCGTGTACCAAGCATCCTTCGGGAATATACTTTTCGTTTATATAACCATGCCAATGGCTCAGAGCTAATCCTTCAGTCTCCATTCTGTGGACGAAAGACTCGTTGATTCCAAGATATTTAGAAATTGTTGCAACAATAACATTCCCTATTGCGTGCGCCAGTATTACTTTTGTATCAAAGGAAGGCTTGTAGTCCTCGTGTAATTCAAGTCCCTCAGGGGTTTGAATCATCATTTTCCCATGAGAAAGGCCGATCTTGAGTAAATCTTTGTCGGGATTAATATTTGTCTTATCTGAACCGGATCGCTGACTGAGTACCCACACATCCGGTAACTCAAAAGATATATATTTGTTCGCTATTTCAACAACGAGATTAACTCGACCATCCCTTATAAAATAATCTTTTTCTTGTGCTAACTCCAACACAGTTACGGTAGGCAATCTTACTGCCATTTGGCGAGCAAGAAAACCAAAGCTCATACCATTTCTGTTGTCGAGATGTAGTTTGCCAATCCAGCGATAATAATTATTTCTAAAGGGCAAAAGGTTAATTTGTCTTCCTGTTGGGTACAAATTTGTTTGTCCAAATAACTTTGCCCCCGAGATCAAATCCCCCACAGTTTCTCTGTGCTCGGTGTCGTTTAGGGAGAAGTGATCTGTTTTAATAATGAACTCCGAAAATTTGTGGGGTCTAATTGGGGCAACGATCTTCGGTATGAGAGCTTTTAGTATTCGCTTATTTATCGTGGAGTCAATTGGGTAGATGGGGTGAGAAGCGTTGAAATTGTAAAGCATCCATTTTTTATCATCTACCGCGATAATAATATTTGCCATGTGATAGGAAAACATTCCCATAGCGGTATCAAAATGCTTTTCAAAATCAGATTCCTCATTTATGTGATCAGGGAAATCAACAATGTTGATAACGGAATTATCCTTGAAGCTATAGATGTATTCCATTGGAAGATTGCCTGTTGGCTGATCGCCCAGCACGACAATTGAGATGCCTCGTTTGAGTCTTCTTCGACGCACCAAACTAGGGAGGGTTTTAATGGGAATACGAAGAATTTCCGACTTTTTTCCTGATAATTTTCCAAGAAAGTAGCTCAGATTGTTATGCAGTAAAAAACCTATTCTCCTAAAAGAACTCAGCCATGAGACTTTTTCTAATGAATTCTCATACGGGACAATATTAACTTTTAACTCCTCAAAGGACTTTTTCAATTTTTCTGAAAAGTCAATTGCATCCTTGTCGATATTCTTTCCAATTCTTGGAAAGAAAGTGATATTAAGTCTATCCGCCATTTCTGTAGGCGTAAGGTATACTTTTTCGTCTATGCCCAAGATTTTTTGAATAGCTTCCTGACTTATCATCCCCCAATTCTACCAAATATTTCGGCGTTTGGGGAGGGATTACCGTTTACCCCATCGTGACATTATTTATGTTACTATCTCGAGGTTAAATGAACCCACAAATCAATCAAAAACTTGCTGATATATTAAAAAAAGGGGGTGGAGAGGGTGACTTGTATAAATTATAAATTTATGATATGAATACTCCAGAAGAAATCCATGTTGGGTTTCTAAAATTTGTTCATTAACAAACAAAAGGAGGTGGTTATGCTCGATATCCGATTCATTCTTAACAATGTCGATTTGGTTAGACAAAACACAAAAGATCGTAACGCTAACGCCAATGTCGACAAAACGGTTGCTCTGTATAGAAAACTGAAGCAAAAGAGACAAAACCTCGAAGAGGCGCAGCGTCGGTCCAACCAGATCGCCGCGCAGTTCAAGGGCGCTGATGAAGCGGTCCGCGAGCAGCTCAAGAACGAGGTTGATGGTCTGAAGCAGACCACAACAACACTCAAGGAAGAGATTGTTGTTGTCGAAAAGGAATACATCGAAGAAATGCTCAAGATTCCCAACCTTGTCGCTTCAGACGTTCCTTCTGGTAAGGATGAACACGGCAATGTATCCATCAAGTATGTGGGTGAGCCCACCAAGTTTGGCTTCAAGCCACTCGATCATGTCGAGCTTGGGAAGAAGTTGGATATTTTGGACTTTGACGCAGCGGCGAAAGTCACCGGCTCAAAGTTCTACTTCCTGAAGAACGAAGCTGTTCTTCTCGAACTCGGTCTCATCCGTTTCGCCCTAGACCTGGCGATCAAGCACGGCTTTACGCCGGTGACAACACCGGAACTTGCTCGTGACGAGATTATCACAGCTTCTGGATTCTCTCCGCGAGGACCAGAAAGCCAGATTTACTCTCTTACCGAAGGGTATCTGAGTCTTATCGGCACGTCTGAGATCACCATCGGTGGTTATCTTGCCAATACGGTGATTCCGGAGGAAGATCTACCGATCAAGATTTCCGGCGTCAGCCACTGCTTCAGAACTGAAGCCGGGAGCGGAGGTCATGAGAGTAAGGGACTCTTCCGAGTGCATCAGTTCAGCAAAGTCGAACTCTACCAATTCGTCCATCCCGACAGGAGCGCAGCTGCTCACGAAGAGATACTCGCAATTGAAGAAGAGTTTTACCAAGCCCTGAAGCTTCCGTATCGTGTCTTGCTCATGTGTAAAGGTGATCTGGGAACTCCTGCCTATCGGAAGTATGACATTGAGGCATGGATGCCTTTTGTTGGCAAAGGTGGTGGATACGGTGAAGTGACGTCCGCGTCAAACTGCACCGACTTCCAAGCGCGACGCTTGAACACGAAGTTTAGGAGTAATCTTACGGGTAAGACTGACCTCGTTCATACCCTCAACGGCACAGTTGTTGCTGTCACTCGAACGATGCTAGCCATCCTCGAGAACAATCAGCAGGCAGATGGGACCGTGCTTATTCCCGAAATTCTTCATCCCTACACTGGGTTGCATTCAATCAAACCGAAACGTAGGAAGTTCTAATGCTTCGGACTGAAACTTTTCCACGAAAGAAAGTTTCTCAACATCTATACTACAAAGATGTGGGTAGACATACTGCACAAAAACCTCAAACAGCCACCCCCAAACAAGGTGGCTGTTTTTTTATTAAGTTTTGAGCACAGTACACTTGAATTCCTAGTATGAAAAACCAGCTGGTTTTTATGGATTCATCTTATCTCCCTTCATTCTTGGGTAAAGAATTGCTTTATAAATATTATCAAAACCAAGTATCCAAGAGATGAAACGTTCAATACCTAATCCAAAGCCAGCTGTTGTTTTGTATTGTGGCAATCGTCGAATATTGATATACCACTCGTACGGCGCAGGATCCACCCCTTGCCTTCTCAATGATTCATACATTTCCTCTGCAGAATCTTGTCTCTCTCCCATACCAAGCATTTCTCCACCAAACCCTTCTTCCACCAACTGGGGGACAAGTAAATCAGCAGTTAATGCTAAGTCCGTATTAAAAGAAAGTGGCTTTTGGTAGAATGGGACTCGGTCGCGATATAATTCTGTCAGCCAAATAGGGGTTGTTGCTTTCAGAATTTCTAGAAGATGTTTCTCTCCTTGATTAGTTATATCTTTACCATGTTCATTCTCTTTAATATCCCCCGAGTATCCGTGCTCTTTAAGTATCCTCTCCGCTTCCGTCAAAGTAATTTCTTGAAATTTTTCCTCCAGGGCTGTTGCTTTTGCTATCTCCATGGTGGCAGACTTGTTGCACGAAATAATACTTATCAGATTTGGCATCGCACAAATCAAAGATGCGAGCACTCTCACATACCCCTCCGCGACCTTTTGAGCTTCAATGAAATTCCCCTGCGCTTCATACTCACAGTGATAGAACTGATTTAGATGTCTTTTATCTGGATTCTCACCTCGCATTGATGCGAGATAACAATACGCACGAGGTATACCGCCAATGAGAACTGGTTCAAACCCGAATTGAGATGAATCAGTAAGGTACGTATTGTGTCCGCCAAATGTGAGAGCTATCGGTTCTG
>JBBTSQ010000016.1:29025-32387 GCA_038078755.1 Patescibacteria group bacterium | reverse complement strand
CCCCCCCCCCCCCCCGCTTCCGTATTGTGACAAATTTTGGGATCGCATACATCCCTATTGTCGTCACAAAAAAGTGCTGTGTGCTGGCAATCGGAGTTTTCGATTCAAGCATGGAATCGTCAGCACACAGAGTGTCCGTGAACAACCCAGATTATCGCAATCACGGTCATACTCGTTCACGGAAAAGAGTTGCCCCGCCCCTCTCGTAGGACTCGGGGCGGGGCAGAAAAGAGACAAGGCTTATAATCGCAATCAGTATCGCTATCGTCTCTTCTAAACTTACAAAGAACAGGGCGCAAACAGATTTCTCGCAGACATATGTCGAGTCGCGCCCTTAAAAGATTCCGAGAAGTCTCCTTCTCGGAGGTAACCATCGCAGTCAGCGCAATCAACATACGCATCGTTACCTATCTTCATCATACCACACTCACCACAAAAAGAAAAGAGCAGAGGATTTCTCCCCTGCTCTATGAGTGCACTAAAGCTGCGATCGCAAACATCAAGCCGATCGTGCACAAAGAACTACTAATCGGACTTAAGCCGGGACTGCGTCCCGCTCGTCCGCCACACCAACGCCTCCACCCGGCGACCAGTCCGCATCAAGCGCCCCCTCTTCAAGAGAAGACGCAGGCTGATCAGTCAACGGTGTTTTCGGAGCGGGGCGATGTTTGTCACCACCACCCGAAGCGAGCCACTTGGCATTGTCAGTCTCTGCCTGCGCGGCATCTTCCGGAGGAAAGACCTTGGGAGGAGGAGTAAATCCGCCTTCCATATTGGTCCACCGCCAGTAGAGCCACTCGGCAAACTCGGTCACCGTCCGCCAGACGGCCATCCGCTGGATATGCGCCGGCGTGTATTTCTGCACGCCTTTGACATCAGCGGTAGCACCATCGCTCAAGGTGAGATGATAGACACCTGCCTTGAGTGTGTAGGCTCCGGGCACCAGCGGGAACTCGCGACCGGTAAAAACCGGTTCTGATTTGACTCCAACCTTTTTGAAGCCCGAGACTTCTCGGAGGATCGGATGCGGATGGCGCGCCTGATACATCGCCTTGTTTTCCCGCAGACGAGCTCCCCAAAAACCATCCGGGAACTTGTTGAAGCTTTCGCCGATGTTGAAACACACCTGCCGGAGCTTGCGACTCCAAGCCGAACGCTCACCGCGACGTTGCCGAGGAAAGCGACCGTTCTTCTCCACGTGCAGTCCGCAATAGGATTTGAACTGGCCCACCGAGGGGAACCGGAGGATGTCGCCGATCGTGCCAATGATGACCACCGAGGTCAGCGGTCCAATGCCTTTTTGCGGGGACAAGACTTCGGTGTAGATCGGGAGCCGTTCACAGGCTTTGGCGCATGTCCGCTCAAGCACTTTCTCTTGAGTGTGGATTGCCGAGAGCACAATATCGTTCTTCTCGGCCTGTTCCAAAGCTTTACCAAGACCCAAGTCAGAGACGCCACCTGCTTCCGTGCAAAATGCCGTATGCAAGAAGGCCGACCTCGACTGCTGGGCCAAGACCATCCTGATTTCGAGCAAATCGCCACGGCGAGTAGCCGCGATGCGCGCATCTACCACTTCTTGATCAAGATCAGAGATCTCGCGGAAGTGCTCCGGGTGATCGCGCAAGAGTGTGGCGAGCAATGTAGCATCATCATCCTTACTTGCTTCACCCCGAAGCTCTTTGAGCCGAAACGACGGAATCTGGAAGCCGGAAAATCCGCGCTTCTTGCCGTGCCGGCAGATCGAGAGCGCCAAAATGTCAGCGCTCAAACCACCGAGACACATCGCCACTGCATCACCTTCGGTGAGGCCATCGTAGGCGACGGGCACCTGATCGGGCTTGACTGCCCGACCTTTGCGCTCGGCCGCCTTGGGATCGTCCTTCACAATGTGGTGCGGGAGCACGTGCGAGAGGTCTTCACCATCCTTCACATCACGGAACTTGCCTTTGACCGGCCATTTGCCGTGCACAATGAAATCATACTCATCTTCCTCGGTATCGAGGTTGTAGGTTTTGATCTCACCGGTCTTGGCGTCGATCACCACCACTTGCGTGGGGCGAGCTTCGCCTTCCATGGTTTGCTTGATGCGCGGGCGCAAGCCCACAAACCGATTGATTGCACTGGTCGCTTTCACTTGGTTTACCTTTCGGTTGTGTCGACTCGCCTACCAATTCGGCAGACAAGCCAACTGTTTTTGTTGATTTCGCTCCCCGACATCTGTCGGCGAAGCAAAGTGTAAAAGAGCGGAAAGGGATAATGTATTACTTCGAAAAACACCAGCATCATCGTCCCTTTCCAGAACAAAGCGCGAGCCGTATTCGTACAGCCAAGTATACATATATTTGGTTTTTTGTCAATGTCTGACAACAAACAACTTACAATTCACAACTGACAATCAGAAAAAGATACCATTAATGGAGTAGTCATCAATCACTCAGACCAATTTCGTGGCTAGGTTGAGCCACCGCACGGCGCTATCTTTGATGACGGGGTCATCAAAGATAGCGCCGTGGAGTCGAAGCATGAAAACACCCCTCTCCCAAAAAGGGAGAGGGGTGGATAAGAGACAATCAGGACTATCGTCCTACAAGATCGTGCTCGTCTCTTAGGGAACTGCGGGACAACAACCACTGTCGAACACATACAACCAATCGTCCCACAAAAGAACACGGAGCAACAACTACTGTCGCGTACAAGACGCTCTTCGCTCCGTAAGAGAGTGGCAACAACCGGGTGACTCGCAAAACATTGCTTTCATCGTTGCCAAAAGTGTCCTCGCTTTTGAGAGCGAGGTGAGTAACAATAACATTGTTCACTTACAAGCTTCCCATCGTTACTCGAAAGGACCCGCCCAGCAACTTTTTCAAAAGGTGCTGGGCTACTGGATACCATTCTTAGTGTCGCACACAAGACGACTATCGTATCCGCAAAAAAGAGGAGACACTACTTTGGCTCTCGCATCAACACTGTAATCGTGTCTCCAAAAGGGGTGTGTGGCAACCACCGAGCTGATCGACAACATTGGCTCAACCGTTGCCACACAAAGAGAAGAAGACAACCTCGCAACTCGCAGACACCGGGTCGTTCGTCTTCTCAAATTTTGCCCAGCCCCGAGTCTTCTCGAGGGGCTGGGCTAGTGATACAAACCTCAACTATCGTGCGCACTTGGGTTGTCGTACCACCAAAAGTCTCTGGCTCGGACGAGAGCGAATATCGCAGATACACCACCAGTGTCGTCCGGTCAGAAAGGGCTTCTTGCAAAAATTCGAGTCGCACACATTTTCCTAATCGCAAGAAGCAAAGTCGGGCCCCCGCCCCCCGGGGGGGCCTATCGCTGCGCCCGCCGCTCGACGCCGTTGCGA
>JBBTSQ010000016.1:26892-29015 GCA_038078755.1 Patescibacteria group bacterium | reverse complement strand
GGGGGCCACTTGAGTAACAAGACTTGCCTTCGTAAACAGAGCTCCCATCGTTACCCGAATCTTTCAAAGAACAGCCGACAACCATTCACATCGCTTTCATGGGTTCTATCGTCGGCTTAAAAAAGGAGCAAGATTTCCATTCGCGCACAATCTGTTCCTCGCTCCAAAATCTCTTTTCTTACCATACCATATTCAATATAAAATGCAATCCCCCCCGAAAATTGCTCCGCAATTTTCGGGGGGATTTTCCATACTTTATACTTGATACGTTATACTTCCTCTCTAGTACGTCTCCTCCTTCTTATCCTTCAAAAACGTCAAGAATGAATCGAACACTTTCAAAATTATTTTAAACGAAGATTCCACCAGAAAATCCATCACAAACACAAAGACATTGATCGCCGAGAAGGTGCGGGTGAGCCACATGCCAAGTCGAACCACCGGGAGCGTGAGCGAGTTCCAGAAGAGTGGCCACACTTTATCGTTGTTCACATACACGCGCCACCTTTCGGCATTGTGTCTGATGCGCAGGCCAAAATACGACACCAACGCCACAAACAACACAAAAAAGATAATACTGACCGGATTAAATGAAAGGGCGGTAAGCAACCAGATCAGGAGGCCAAATGATAGTGCGAACAACGCGATATAGAGCGCGCTGAACAAAAATTGGAGTGTCCCGCTCTCTTTGGCGCGGATGACAATTGGCTTTGAAGCGTCGCCAGAAATCACTTCGTGGATACCGGCAATCACCCGAGCGGTATTGTCGTCACCAAGCGGTTTGATATTTCGTGTCAGCAAAAAAAGTAATGACGGGTGAAAGAGCAGGTTGATAGCAAGTGGCGTATAATGCACACTTTTTATGATATACCACTCATACAGCGCCTCAAACGGCAGGGCCAAAAGCACTTTGGTGGCCAAAATGTACAAAATAGCGCGAGTACCGCTACGCTTGAGCTTGGTATTCTCAATCTCATATTTTTCGGTGAGCGCCGTGCGGACGGCTTCGTCCAATCGGGCAGTGTCGGACACAATCTCCCCCGCTCCCGTCTTGTGTCGGATAATAATTTCTCGAATAAAATAAAAATAGATAGCGTGATTTTTGATCCGACCCAAGAGCGATGCGCCGATTGGCTCTGACAGCGCGTCGTCGATCCTTGCCACCACTTCGGCATAGCGTGGACGAGCGAAGGTCAGTGCTTCGGCATTAAATTGTCGTGGCGCAATACCGAGCATCCGGCAAAAGAGCTGGTAGCGCAGATCGCCGTCATCGCTTTTGAGCAACCCCTTTCGACAGGCGATAAATAATTGGGTGTCAAAGGCTTCAGGAGACAAGTCGCCGTCATACTGTATTCGTGGTTTGAGATACGCGAAAAAAGCGTTTGATAAATACTCATCAATAGCATCGGGAAAAAGATGCGCCTCGACTTCACTCGCCAGCACGGTGAAAATCACCTGCTCGGTGTGGGTCAGCCGGAGCGAGGCTTTGATGGTCGACAAGCACGGACGAAAGACATCAATGATCGCCTGAATGGCAACCGCTTCACTTTCCGGAATAGTATCATTGGGCAAATAGCGACCGGAGACCAATTCGTGAAGCAACGCTTTCCCCGCTTCCTGTTTGTTTTCGATAAACAAAATGCGCTTGAGAATTCGCTCAATAGCGCTTCGACGGATGACATGCTCGTCTTTGTAGTCGACCAAGTAGCGGACCTTCTCATAGACGGTCGCGGCTCGCGCGGTCAGGGCGTGGATCGAGATGGTGGTCCCGGTCGGAGCTTCCTTGAGAGCATTTTTAGTGTAGGTATCAGCGCAATCAGAAAGGAGCTTCTGGAAATCAGGTGAAAGGGTGTTCATATAATGAATCTTAAATATACCGCAAAACAAGATTTTTTGGAAGCGGACGGGGTGTAGAAGCCAGATTCCCTCCTTCGTTAAAACTACGGAAGGGCAGGCAAGAATTAAGATTCAAGATTTATGAATTATGATTCATGATGTATGGATAGAAGAAGAAAAAACGGTACCAGGTAGCGTTTTTAGGTCAATCGTCTAAAAAGGCTCTGTTGAGGCACTTTTAACACTTTTTGGCGTGGCGTGGCTAGGTTGAGCCACAAAAGTGGGGG
>JBBTSQ010000016.1:7167-26882 GCA_038078755.1 Patescibacteria group bacterium | reverse complement strand
GCAAACCGTGCGGAAGTGAGCCGTTCAGCACTTTTAGGCCTAATTTGAGGCACCATTTGGGATATTTTGTATAAAAAAACCACTCCGTGAAAACGAAGCGGTTTGAGTAAAACTATGTCGCAGGCGACTATTTGGAGATCAACGTGCCGACATTTTCCCCCATTACTGCTCGCCGCAAGAAGCCATGTTTAGTGATATTGCACACCCGGATAGGTACCGAACGGGTTTGGGCAAATACCAAGGTATCAGCATCAAGAAACTGTAGCTTTCGGGCCAAAAAATCAGCGTAGGTAATGTGTTCAAGCAGTGTTGCTGGATCGGCCAAGGTATTTTTTGGATCCCGATCGTACACACCGTCCACATCTGTCGCCCGAATCAGAATTTGCGCGGAAAAATTATGGGCATTGAGTACCGCGCAAAAATCGGTGGTCACTCCCGCCTGACCAATCCCTCCGGCCAAGATGACTACTCTACCGTGCGAAAGGTGGGTAGGAATGATCTCAGGCAAAAAGGGTTCGACAAGCTTTGGGATCTCAACTGCGGACATCACCACCACTTCCCGTTCGGGTCGTATCGTATTCCAAATCGCTTTGAGTAGAAGCGCATTTGAAATCGTCGCGAGCATGCCCACATTGTGCGCCACTCGTTCGGCGATATGGAGCTCTGATGCCAAAATAGCGCCACTCACCATATTGTTTCCGCCCGGCACCACCAGAAGTTCGGTGGCGGGTCCGATCTCATCGAGCTCGCGCACCACATGGAGCATCTTTTTAGCATCGAATGATCCACCGTTGCCGAGGGAATGCCCGGGAATCTTGACCAACACCCGACTGTATAATTTGTGATGCATACACACATCTCCATTGAAAGACAAACAACTATATCCGCTGTTCATTCTATGGATTTGTCGAAAAGATGCAAGGGAAATGGATTCACAACTTACGATAGACAACTCACAATCGGAAAGATAAAGAGTTAATCACCTCCAACCAAACTTAGACGCCAAATAAGCAATTACAAGTCCGACGAGTATCTGGAAAAAATACTTTTTAAAGAAAATCAAACTACTCCTTAGTACATAACCCCAATATTCCCTGTGGGGTCTTTTAACATCTTTTATAGTTATTCCTTCTTTTGTATACTCTTTTCCCACCTGAACAAAATGGATTTGGCCCCCGGAACCATTTTGTCCGCCATCAGCACTTATCTTACCGTTGTTTGTAAAACTAGATGACATAAAAATATATCACTTAGTCTTATTCTGCCACTGCTCGAGGGTCACCAAAAGTGGTGAACCGAGGAAAATTGATGAATATGTTCCCGCTACAATACCCACCAAGAGCGCGAGAGTGAAATGTCGAGTGGATTCACCACCAACAAAATACAAGACAAGGAGGGCGATAAGCACGGTAAGCGAGGTGTTGATCGATCGGGCAAAGGTCTGGTTGATACTGGTACCCACGGTCGTGGCAAAATCTTCTCGTCGGTTCAAGCGGAGATTTTCTCGGACGCGGTCAAACACCACAATGGTGTCATGAATCGAGAAGCCGAGGATCACCAAGAGTGCTGTCACAAACAGTGTGTCAACTTCAATCCCCTGAAAATGACCGAGGACTGCAAACACCCCCGCCGGCACCAGTACATCATGAATCAACGAAAAGATTGCCACCAAGCCGTACTTCCACGAAGATACCGGCTCCGACACCGCTCGAAACGCGAAGGTGATATAGAGCACGATACAGAGAATCACGAGAGCAATCGAGGTCATTGCTTTCTTGGCAGCTTCAGCACCCAAAAGCGGACCAATAGAGTCAAACCGACTTTCGGTCACCGCTACCCCACCTTTTGAAAGCGCCTCAACAATAGCGGTCTTTTCGGCAGGCGTAATGGTCTTGGTGCGGATGATAAAGCCTTTTTCACCAGTCGTGCGAACAGAATACTCGCCAAGTGAAAGTGGCGCGAGCGCTTCTTTGACCTGTGCAGTCTCCGGACGAACATCGGTATACGCCACTTCAAGAATGGCTCCGCCTTTAAAATCAATACCAAACTTTAGGCCCCACACCGAGAGGGCGACGATTGAGCCGATCATCAAGAGCGCTGACAGACCGTAAAAGAATTTTCGATAAGTGACGACAAACATAAAGGGAAGTATTAAGTAGTAAGTATAATGTATAAAGACAGCTATCGACTGAAGCCATTACTGAATAAGAAGCGTTTGAACGCGCCGGCGTTTTGGAATTTGAAGATCAGCAAGAATGTTCTCGACACCGTGATCGCGGTAAACATACTGACCAACACGCCAATGATAAATACCAAGGCGAAACCAGTAATCACCGCGCTACTACCGAGGAAATAGAGCACTACGCCAGTGATGATACTTGAGATATTTGAATCTCGAATCGACGGCCACGCGCGATGAAAACCCTCGCGCACTGCATCTTGCAAATCACTTCCCTTTTTGAGCTCTTCTTTCAATCGCTCAAAAATCAAGATGTTGGCATCGACCGCCATACCCAAAGAGAGGATGAACGCGGCAATACCAGCGGCGGTAAGTGTCACTGGAATCAATTTAAAGATGGCCAAGTTTACTACTACATACATGGCGAGCGAGACCACTGAAAAAAGTCCCGGCAGACGGTACCAGAGGATAAGAAATAGTGCGATGATTGCAAACGCCATCACCCCAGCCGTAACATCAGCGGACAAGGCCTCGTCGCCCAAGGTAGCGCCGATAGTTTGGCTCGAGGCAAGCTCGATCGGTACGGGCAATGCGCCCAAGTTCAAATTGCGAACCAGTGTGCGAGCCTCGGTGCGGCCTGCTTCGCCCACAAAACCGCCCGAGATTGTCGCCTTGCCACCCACAATCTCATCTCGAATCACCGGCATACTCTTGAGATCGCCATCGAGGAAAATGGCCAAGTTTTTGCCGATGTTTTCTTTGGTAATTTTGGCAAACAAATCCGCGCCCTCTTTATTAAATGAAAGCGCCACTATCGCTTCACCAGTATTTTGATTGAATTCAAGCGCCGCGCGTTCAAGCAAGCGACCGGTGAGACCGGTGGTATCAAACAAATCTGAAATCGCCTTGCCTTCGATATTGCTCAAATCTTTTACCTCATCTTTAAGCAACAAAAACTCAAGTGATGGCGTCTTGCCGATCACATCGATAGCTTGATTGAGATCGGTGACTCCCGGAAGCTCGACAATCAGACGATGCTCATTGTTGCCAAACACACTTCCCCCTTCCAATTGCACAATCGGCTCGGATACACCGAAGATGTTGATCCGACGCTCGATGACATCACGGAGCGCCGACATAGCATTCCCAATATCGGTGGGAGCAATTTTTGAAGTATCAGCTTCGTACACCAAATGTGTGCCTCCGGAAAGATCCAGTCCTAGCTTGAAAGGATATTTCGAATCAGCCTTAATTTGAGAAGTGTAGACACCGTAACCGACCGCAATCCCAATGAGCAACAACACAAGCGCGAAAAATCTGTTTTTAAACATACGGATAGATAATCAGGCAAAGCCTTTAATTTCGTAATCTGTATATCATACGGATAGAAAGGTAACTTGCAAGCTGGCATAACTTACAAAATACAACTCACAACAAACAATCAAAAAATAAGAAAACCACCACTGTTTCCAGCGGTGGTTGCGACGAATGCGGACGGCACCTAATAATCAGCCCGTAGCCGAGTCCAATGACCATGCGCAGGGTGATAGAGAAGAACAGTTTTTGAACCGAGCTTCGGAGGGCTGTCGATCCGAACAGCAGGACAATACTCAGTGGCTCGATTCCGGGTGTCGTAGGAATAACAGAGCCCAGCACTAACTACACCGCACAGGTGATCAATTTCAATTACTTGAGCATTGCGACAAGCCTGCCAGATACCTTCAGATTCGTGTCGACGAAGGCCAATAGTCATTCTGAAATTGTGAATTTTTCCAGTATGTGATCGCACCGCGCCATAGGTCCCGTAAATCACTTGGCCTTCTTCAGGAGAACCTACCAAGCACTTCAGAGTGACTCGGATGACCTCGACCTGTTCGCCAATGAGGGCGCAACAGGAGTAGCGGAGCAAGCGTATGGCTTCGGCTTTCGCACCCGTGATACTGACCCGATCTGCTTTTTTGGTTTTCAATGTATACCTCTCAGTTGATGAGATTCACCCCTAGGAACTAGGAATGGCCACCGTTTCAGTGACCATTTAAATGTACCACAGGTATGATTATATAGCAATACCCCCAAATTATAGGTTTTGCTTCTCAGAAACAAACCCCACAATCCCCCGCCAGAGGAAATACGCGATTCCTGCCACGGCAAATCCGCCGAGGATGTCGAGTGGAAAATGGATACCAGAAGCGACACGAGCAAGACCAATGATAATCGCGGTGATGAGCAAGAGCCAGCCGATCTTGCGACTGTAGTGAAATGTCCCAAAAGCGAGGGCGCCGAAAAATGAGGCATGCCCTGATGGAAATGAATCCATCCCGCCATGCAAATACAATGCGTGAACTGAAGTGAGTGCTTCAAACGGGCGCGGTGATGGGAAAAAATGTTTGATGACAGAAACGAGCACCCAAGCAAGCGCAGCTACAGCAAAAAGTGACAGTACCTGACGAATATCTGTCTTCCGATCTTTGCCAAAAAGACCGTACGCAATAATCGCCACCAATACCACATACCCCAGATATTCCGCACAGAAAATCACACAGCGCGAAATCAGCGGACTGGAGTTGGCGAGGGTATTGAGAAACATAAGTACAGACTCATTCATATGGAAAATTGTATCACAGAACGCCTATAAACCCCTCAATCACAGTCTTATTCCTCCTTTACTAAAGGAGGTGGCTGGTACTCCAGTCGGAGGATTTTGACTTCAAAAATCCCTCCTGCATCAGAATGCAGTGCTCCCTTTTGATAAAGGGAGAATGAGAAACTAAATTCCGCTTCGAGAAAGTAAAGTCTTAATAGTCTTAAACGCAATAATCATATCAAGAAAAAAAGATCGATTTTTGAGATAGTACAAATCGTATGACAACTTGATCTTGGTTTGATCGATCGCTACTGAAAATTTCGGCGGGTCAATCTGATGAATCTGCGCCCAACCAGACAATCCAGGCGATACCGTGTGCCGCATCGCATAGTACGGAATCTCTGCGATATACCGCTCCACCAGTACAGGTAATTCTGGTCGAGGGCCGACCAAAGACAATTCCCCGCCAACCACATTCCATAGCTGTGGCAACTCATCAATACGCAGATTGCGAAGCACGCGACCCACTTTGGTAATACGCATTTCGGGACTTTGCGCTACGGTCTCACTCATAGTGCGGAATTTCAGAATAGTAATCGGCTTGCCTCCCCTGCCCACACGCTCTTGACGAATAAACACACTGCCCCGATCTTCGATAAAAATTGCCAAAAATACAAATGGATATAATACGAGTGACGCCAGTGCAAGCACTACGGCACATATCGTCTCGGTGAATCGTTTACCAATTTCATATATCGAATACGAACTAGAAGAATTATTTTCAAGAAACCAGTGTTGCCCAACCAATGAAAGTGGCACCCGATCAAAGACATCTTCGTACAGCTTGTGCATTGGCAACATTTTGACTGTCCCCGAAACAGACTGATATAAAGAGGTGGCGTGTTGATCAGTATGTGATTGATAGAAATCAGCCACAATTAGACTTATAGACTGGGATGTCACTTGATCACGAAAGATACTTGGATCAGTGACTTTTAATTGATCCGGATGTATTCGAGATACAAAATAGATATGATAGCGAGGATTATTATTTACTTCAGTAAACAATTCTTCGACTTCTGAACCCGCGCCAATGAGAATCGCCGGCTCTCGTTTGTGATTACCGAGCACACTATCGCTTTTTCGACGCCACAACAATTCGCCCGCATACGACACCGCAAGATATATCAATAGAATAGTCTTGGGGTTGATAAGTGGTTCTGAAAGAACATAAAAATACGATACAGCAAAAACCGCGCTCGCCAATTCAGCTCTAAAGATCAGTCCGGGTAATCGGCTCTGCAGAATCAATGCCCGCTTGCCATAGAGTGACGCAAGATAAAAAGCGCTCACTAAGAACAAAAATATTGGTAAGAAAAAGATGCCGTGGATTAGAAAAAATGATCCGCTCGGCGCCTCGCCAAAACGAATAAAGAGGCTCACCCATAAAGACGCGACGAACACGAGAGTGTCGCCCAGAAATAGCGCTAAGGCTTCATATTTATTTGAAATAGACATACAACAGGGTATTTCGTGGTTATAACTATAACTATAAAATGGTCGAAAAACAACCTATATTTAAACCGACAGCTTACAATCAGAAAGGAGAGTCGATATGATATAGTTAATATCTGAATACTACGCACACAAATACTGTGAAAAAAACAAAGATTTTATATGTTATAACAAAAGGTAATTTTGGTGGGGCGCAACGCTATGTGTTCGACTTAGCAACGGGGCTACCCAAAGAACAGTACGACGTAGTAGTAGCTATCGGCACTAAAGATGGGGATGAGCTCAAAAATCGTCTGGAAGTAGTAGGAATTCGCACCATTCCACTATCTACTCTCGGCCGAGACGTATCCGTGCGCAAAGATACCAAATCATTCTGGACATTATGGCAAATCATTAAAAGTGAGCGCCCAGACATCCTACACCTCAACAGCCCAAAGGCGGCGGGACTGGGAACACTGATCGGGCGACTACTTCGTATCCAAAACATCATCGTAACCGCCCACGGATGGACATGGAACGAAGATCGCACATTTATCCAAAAAATACTGATCAAGTGCGTATCATTAGTCACCCTCATGCTCGCTCATACCACTATTACTATCTCACAGCGTGAATGTGGTCAAGCACTGGCAATACCTTTCGCGCCTAAAAAAAAGATTGTCACCATCTCAAACGGTATTACTCCACCCCAAACCCTCTCTCGAAAAGACGCAGAAGAACAGTTGGGTCTCCCATTTGTGCCGATGACCGTTACTATTGGAGCCATTGGCGAACTTCATAAAAACAAAGGTTTTGAATACCTCATTTCTGGCTATTATGACCTTGCGCAAGATCGCTCGACCCGACTGGTGATTATCGGTGACGGCGAGGAACGAGAGACGCTTGCGACACTAATCAAGACTCTCGAACTTTCAGAAAAAGTGTTTCTGGTCGGCGCGCGCAAAGAAGCGTCTCAATTCCTTTCAGCATTTGATATATATACTCTCTCTTCAGTCAAAGAAGGTCTGCCGTATGTCTTGCTCGAAGCAGGAAGCGCTGGACTACCCATCATCTCGACCGATGTGGGTGGTATACGAGAACTAATTTCTGATATGGAAGATGGCATACTGATCAAACCGAGGAATGCTACAGAGATTACTTCCGCAATCACCTATCTTCTTGAACATAGCGACAAACAAAAAATATTTGGAAAAAACATACAGCAGAAAATTGTGCGGGACTTTTCTGTGGCAACCATGCGAGAAAAAACGTACTCACTATATAAGTAAAAAGTAAATCATCAAAATTACTCCAGATGCGCGAAGCCGGCGAGTGAGAAAGTGCGGGGCACTTTCGCAAGACCTTGAGCGTTCTGTCTTCAGAAAGCGAAAGGTGTACCGTTCCTGTAAGGAACCGCGACCAAAACGTATATGGAAATACGTTACGGGAGCGGACGGAGCTGGCGACAAAGCAGATGGGGTAATTTTGATAATTTATTAGAAACCGACAAATTCATTACTCATCGTTTCCTTATGTGCCCCTCGAGCGTATCGTCGCATTCCCATCAGCACCCCGAGTCCCGCAAATTCAGTAAGTAAATGTGTCCCTCCATAGCTCAAAAACGGTATGGTGATACCCGTCACTGGCAATAAACCAATATTCATCCCCACATTAATCACAAAGTGACTGATAAAAAGTATCGCCAAGCCCAACCCATATAAAATTTCAAAATTAGTCGCCCCATAAAATGCATTCACTAAGATCCTCCAGATAACCACCGTGAATAAGAAAAATACCATGAGCACCCCGACAAAGCCCCATTCTTCCGCAAATGCAGCAAAGACGAAATCAGTCTGATATTCTGGTAAAAATTTCAATCGAGATTGCGTCCCGTACCCCATTCCCTTTCCGAGCATTTCTCCAGACCCTACCGAAATAGTCGATTGATAGGCGTTGTACCCTGACCCGCGAATATCCGCCAGTGGGTGAATAAAATTAACGATCCGTTGTTTCTGATACTCCTTAAACACTCCCGTCCAAAGGCCTGCAAAAACCAGAGCGGCGATACAAAAAACTAATGCGATATGGCGTTTCGATATACCCGATACCAACACCATGCCAAACCAAATCAAGAAAATAATCAATGCACTGCCAAAATCTGGATGGAAAAACACCAACGCAAAGATGATCAACGCGTATACTCCCGACACAACAATGTGACGAATATTGGCGATTTCGATATGGCGTTTAGAAAAATATTTTGCCAAGACCATGATCAAAACCAGTTTGATAGGATCCACTGGTTCAAATGAGACGCTCCCAAACCGAAACCAGCTTTGGGCACCTCCCGACACACTACCAAAAGCAAATAGCGCAAGAAGTAATACGCAAGCGCCGACAAACAAGGTCACAATAACCGATGTTCTTCGCAAAAAACGAAAATCTATCACCGCGCATACAAAAAAAGTAACGAGGGAGATTGCAATCCAAATAAGCTGACGAGTAAACAAATCTGACTCACCCGTAAAAGAATTGATGGTTACTAATCCAGCAAGCACTAGGGGGACTATCGCAAGCAATAGTAGCCAATCAATTCGCATCTTGCGAAATGTTTGGATTGGGGTCGCGGTCGATATATCAGTAGCCATACTGCTGTGGAATGACTCGAGGTACAATTTCCACCCGAGCACTCTTTCTTAGAAATGGTTTCGGCCAAGTAAAGACGATACCAACACTTCCCGATGCGGGAATGTCTTCAACAATTGTTCTCGAAAATCCAACGGTATTATTTTCAGTATCAAAAATCAACGCCACAATTTCCGTATCAGGTACCGGTCGGACTGACCGGTTAGCAATGGTGGCTTCCAGTCGAGGAGAAGTAGTCTCGTTGGTAAGTGCAAATGTTGCCACCGAAAGCACATCGCCTACCGTAGCCATCTTCTTCCAATCAAGTACCTCGGTAAATTCAAACACTGTTCGTTCGGGAACCCGTTCACCCACATCAATCGCCGGCTCAAAGATCGCAAACACTTTGCCGGGTGGCACAAAAGTCCGTCCCTTTCTCTCCGATATCAGTACTCCTGCCGCATCATACATTCGAAAAATGTAGGGGGTCTGTATGACACCAAAACTAACATTTGGATTTTCAATATACGCGACTGCATTGTACACATTGGATTGCACCGAAAGCGCGCGCGACCATTTCACAATCGGTTCAGGAATTTGGAACGAGCAAATTTTTTGGCATGATCCGCCACAATCAATGCCCGCCTCATCCTGATTCTTTTTTCCGTCAGTACACGAGGCGGGATGATACAGGAGTAAAAAAAGCGGTATTCCAATCAACACAAATAGTGTCCCTCCGATTGCCCCAATATACATCGTCTGTTTACGAGAAGACCATGACATAGAAGCAGTATATAGTAGAAAGTATAAAGTATAAAGTATGGGGATACAGAACAAAAACTCACAATCAGATGGGTAGACATGAGACGACAGAATACAGATGACAGACAAGAACAGTGATTTCAATGTAACCCCTCTGTTGAGCCACCTAAAAGGCTAAGCCTACGGCTTAGCCTTTTAGGTATTTTGCACGCTATTTAGCTTTCCTTTGAGCATCGAGCAATTGATCTAAGACGAGCGTACCAGACGTAATCGTCATGGTATTGAAGTCAGGATCTAATTTCTTGAGACCTCCGACGAGTGTATCAATAAATGCCGAAATATATTTTTTACGTTGCTCATATCGAATAGCCTCATCGGCGCCAGACACACTGCCAAATTCTCGGTTGGCGGCTTCGAGCGTATCACGGAGTTTGACCCCGAGCGCCAAACGCAGTTTCAAATCAGCCGGAGTAAGGGTACGCAGACCGATTTTTACATCAAACTTTGTACTCTTACCATTCCGATAGAGAAAATTATTGACGAGTGTGCGGTCTGGCTCCGGATCTCGATGAGCAATGAAGTCATAGTTACCTAAATTGAGCTCGGCAAAATAGTGCGCGAAAAACCGATCGACATCTTGTGGCGATTGAATACGAGCAATATCTTGATCAGCAGAAGCAAACAATTCGACCGCCCATCCGCTTTTGACCGCATCCGCGTATTTAGAGAATTCAGCACCAAAGTCCACCTTCGGCATGCGTTCAGTCACACGCTCGGGAGTAGCGGTAGGAGCCCTTTCCCCCGCACGAACTTCCACGGTTTGATCCTGCACAATAGTCATTCGTTCAGGAACCGAATTAGTCGGCAATTCTACTGTCACCCCAGGATTTGTCTGTCTTTGTGCAGGTATCGGTTGTGTATTTCGAGACGGGTCCTCAATCAATTGACTGGACTTATCCTTGCCCCTGAATGCTTCATTGGCGCCAAAACCAAGCAAGCCGGCAGTGACAAAAGTAGCCGCTTTGCTCAAGTTTCTCTGGAACCAATTTTGCTTTTTCGGGAGAGGGATGGTCGGATTCGGTGGCATTGCGAGAGGAGGAGGTGCCTGTGGAGGCTGGCCGGTCGAAGCCCCGCCAGAAGAAGCTGAGGGAGCGCTCGCGGTCCCACCTCGAGCTTGCTGTCTTTGTTTGACAATAGCCTCTATGGCAGCGAGAGCATTCTGATAGGTTGTGACTGACTCTCTCAAGATAGCATTTTGCACCTCGATAGTTTTGCCTTCAAGCTTGAGCAGAATTTCAGCACCAACTTCTTTTGGCTTATGCGCTTCTATTTCAGCATCTCCTGAATAGAGTTTGAGCAGTCCCGATACTCTCCCTTCGACATCGGCAAATGAATCTTTGAGTGCTTTGTTTTCTCGATCAAGCACTTCCTGTCGAGTTTCCGGAGGAGGCGGTATAATTTTTTCCGATTTCTTTCTTTTTAATACCTCCGCTTCAGCCTCCCTATTGGCCTCCATCCGAGCTTTTTGCTCTGGAGTTAGTGTTAGTCTCACCGTATTTTTACGCTTAGGTGATACTTCTAATGACTCAGGGGCAACAGCGGGAGCTGATCCTGAAATAGGGGCAGGAATCGGCTTTGGACCAGTAGGTTTTGGAGCGGGTTTTCCAACTGGCTTTGGCGCCGCTTCGGCTGGCACACCACGCACAATATCTTGTAAGGCGGTAAACATCTTTTCAAGATCAGCGATAACTGTCCCGTATTTATCCAGCCTCATGTTGGGTGGCATTGATACAAGTCTATTCCGACGTTCGATAATCTGTCGAACTTGCGGAGCAAGCGCCTTAAATTGATCCTTAAATTGCGCATTCTCGGCCAGAGAAATGATTTGCTCAATACCACTACTCACTTCATCAAATCTATTTCTAAAATCCGTCAATTTCTGATCTATTTCTTTGGCAGACCCTTCACCTTGCATTCTGCGAGGCATTAAAGGATCGTCTTGATCAACAGAAGACGAATTACTTTCCACTCGACGAAGCACTCCAGATTTAAGTGATTGGTCTGGCTGTGGCACCGACACCAATGATGCTGGTACAGTATCCTCAACCACCGACTCTAAAGATGAAACTGACGGTTTCCCCGCAAATCCCCGTCCTGCTCGCGTAACTTTCTTTCCCTGTTGTTGCTCCACAATATCTTGAAGACGCGCCCCCGGACTTACTCGAATCACATTTTTACCAGTAGATTTTGGTTTAGCACTATACGTAATATTAGACTTTTCCGGTGGTTTTAGCAGATTATTAGCGCCTGCTTGAACCTCTTCTGGTTGTGCCCTCTCGCCCAGAGATACCGCCCCTGCAACACGTGGTGGATTGATTTGTGTAAATAATTCAACAGCCTTAGCTCGTACTCCGCATTCAACGGGGAGCATATCAATGAGATTTGTCGGGGGTGCCTGATGATCTTTCTGATCGGCGACACGCTCAATCTCTCCCAACACTGAAATCACCTCCGCAACAGAAAACTTCTGACCTTGTTCTTGTATCGTTCCCATATGTTGACTTAACACCTCATACAGTTGAGCGAAGGAGTTTGTTTTTGAAATCTTCGTGTGAAAGGCTTCTTGTGCCGTTTTCTCGCGCTCAATTCGAGCAGTGACACTTTCAATAAAACCCAAATCTGTAAACAATTTTTCAAGTCCAGCTTGGTAACCGAAATCTTGCGGAGCTACTTTCAGAATCGCTCGAGCCTCTTTCGCCTGACGCTTGCGATTTTGCTCCATCCCTTTGAGATTCTGAATATGTCTTTTTACCGCTTCAATCATACTACTCATCGGAATTGTCATCGACTCACCATCATTATCAGACACAGTAATGGTCTCTCGAATCTTTTTTAATTTTGCTACAAATTCAGCAACAGTGGCTGGATTGCTCAAATCAGGCAGAGCCTCTTGAGAATGCTCATTCGCTTCTGGTTTTGAAGCTGGTTTGGATTCGACAGGCGCAATTGGTTTGACTGGTTCTGGTTCTTGAACGGGCGCAGGAGATTCGATAGAGGTATTAGCCGGTTTTGCGGGAGGAGTGTCTAACGAAGTATAGTTCGCAATTTCTGCTTCAGCTTGAGCGATGGTCAAATTACCACTCACTGCTCGATCACACAGCGCCGAAAGCGTGTCACCGGGAATTTTTTTAAGAATAGCTGGATCGTTAATATCGTTTAATACTGAAATAATCTTGCTAACTGCAGAGCGACGCTGGTTGTGCAAATCTACCGCAGGCAGATCTTGTTGCCTTGTGGCAATCTCTACCTCCTCCCCAAGCAAAGTCAAAATACTTTCAAACGATGACTCACCCTCTGTGGCAAATTCACTTGCGTCTTTTAAGCCACCGAGTAGTTCAACATGGGCAATAATTTGTTCTTCGATCCGAGCAATCGCTTGTTCATATTCAGATTCACTAAACGGTTTTGGGGCCTCTGAAGCATTCGAAGAATCACCCTTCTTATTTCGAAGAGCTCTTTCTTGTTTTTTAGACAACTTTTTCTCTTCACCTTCTGGAGAATGTGGGGAAAGCAATCGTTCCATGCGAGGTTTCATACCTCAATCATATCGCTCTAATCGATTCTTGTCAAAATCTCGGCGCCGGCTTCAGTCACGACTATAGTATGTTCAAAATGGGCACTCGGTTTACCATCGAGGGTACGGTAGGTGTAACCATCCGGATCAAGCACTACCTCTTTCGTGCCCAAATTGAGCATCGGTTCAAGCGCAATCACCAGTCCTGCTTTCATCACCGGTCCTGCCCCGCCCGAGCGATAGTTTGGCACAAAAGGATCTTCGTGGATCGCATGCCCCACGCCATGTCCCGAAAGTCCTTCAACAATCCCAAAGCCTGTCGGTTTTACAAAATCTTCAATCGCTTCAGATACCGCCGAAACACGCTTCCCTGCTTTCACTGCATCAATACCTGCCATCAGTGCATCGTGAGTGGTTTTCAGTAATGTTGTCAGTCGTGGAGAAATTTTACCCACCGGCACCGTGATCGCCATATCGGTAAACATACCGTTGTGCTTCAACCCCAGATCGAGACTGACGATATCGCCGTCTTTCAAAATCTTTTTCTTTTCGTTGGGAATACCGTGCACCACCTCATCATTGACCGATACACAGAGTGCCGCTGGGTACGGGCGAGGTGCGCCATGCGGTCGGTAGTGCAAAAAAGAGGGCTCATCGCCGCCCCTTCGAATCATTTGTTCAGCTTGCTCGTTTAAAAAAGCAGTATCGACTCCAGGGGCCACCATGTCTTTCAGCGCATACAAAATAGTGGCAAGCCGTTTGCCCCCTTCTCGCAAAATTTCGATTTCTTCTTTTGTTTTAAGGGTGATACCCATAACCTTTTAAATTTTCAAGGCTTTGCAAATGTCCGCGTGTACCGCCTCAACCGACTGATCGCCATTAATTTTTACAAAATGATAATAGGGGTCTTTCTCGAAAAATTGCACAGCTTTCAGTACATCAGTCTCATACCAGCGCATTCGTTCGGCAATCTTTTCTTCTTTGTCATCGTGTCGGCCGCGTTTGAGCAAGCGATGCTTCGCGGCTTCGTGGTGAATTTCGAGCAAAATCACTACTGGTTTCTTTCGATCATAAAACCTAAAGGCAGAGTCTAAAATCGCCGGCTCTTCCGGACGACGACACACCCCGTCAAGCACCATATGTTCGTGACCGGTCTTGAGTTCATCGATCAAAAGCCCCGACCACATCCAGATCGGAAAGAACGCGGGCATCAATCCTCCACTACCGATAGTGTCTGATACTTTTTTGGCAGTATATGAATCGCTGGTTTTGATAAAGCTACGGAAACGCGCGCCGGTCTCGACATAGATGGCCTTATTCTTTGAATCAGTGTCAGCTAATAGCTTCAGTAATAAATCTGCCTGAGTGCCCTTGCCGGCTCCCGAGCGCCCGAAGAAGATACAGGTTATTGGGGACATTGGGAGAGTATATAGTAAAAGAGGTATAAAGTAAAAAGTATGCGGAATGGACAACAGACACCAGAACACAGACGACAGATCGGCGCAGAAAGTTCTCTGGCTTCGCCAGATCTCCCGCGGAGCGAGATAATTACTAACAAGGAAGGAACTCCAAAATACCCAGTAAAATACATAAGTCGGGCTGATGCATCTTAATAAATGTGTTGTAGTTTTATTTACCCTGAGAAATTCGAAGTACTTGCCCCGAAGGACTCGAGGGGCACAAAATCGGGAGCTTCTGTCCCCATACTTCATACTTTATACTTCATACCTTCTTCCCAATATCCCCAAATGGGTTGAGCCTTTAACTTAATTTTGATTAAAAAGCATCAAAAATTACTTTGTCGAAAACGGTGTGATAATTTCCCAAACGGCCTTGCAGTAGAGCCACAAAATGCTCGAACGGCTCACTCCCGCAAGCCGTGCGGGAGTGAGCCGTTCAGCACTTTTAAGCCTACACAGAGCCACGCCACGGCGAAAAGTTGATAATATGGCTCAAAACATAGATTATCTTTATGTAGTAAAAAGAGCGGCTGCCGTAGGCGCCGCTCTTTTTTCTTTTTTGATTGTCAGTTACCTATTGTAAATTGTCTTCCTTAGAAACTTCAAAATTATCTCAGATGCGAGACGCGCGAGGATTTTTGAATGAGCCATATTCGTATATGGTGAAGAAAAAATCCGAAGCGCAACAAAGCAGATGAGGTGATTTTGAAGTTTCTAATACTCGCGCATGGAGACCTGCGCCTCTATCTTCTTTACTAGATCAAGCACCACCGACACCACGATAAGCAAAGCCGTACCACCGATTGAAAGCGCCGTAATACCGGTCGTTGCTTGCATCACCAGTGGCAACACCGCAATCAAGCCGAGGAAGGTTGCGCCCACCAAGGTGATCCGAGTAACAATTTTTGACAGATATTCAGTGGTCGATTGCCCTGGGCGCACTCCCGGAATAAACGCCCCGTTTTTCTGCAAATTGGTTGCGATCGATTCTGGTTCAAAGGTTACCGCTGTGTAGAAATAGGTAAACACAAACACCAAAAAGAAGTACGCAATAGCATTAAACCACCCGTTAGCAAGCAGTGCCAAACCTTTTCCCGCCACACTAGCGATTGTCGCGTTGCTGACCGTGGTCAAAAACTGGAAAATCATTTGTGGAAAGAGCAAAATCGACAATGCGAAGATAATCGGAATCACCCCACCTTGATTGACCCGAAGTGGTAGATAAGTAGAAACACCACCATAGACTTTCATACCGCGCACGCGTTTGGCATAGGTCACCGGCACTGCGCGTTCTGCTTCAGTGATGAGCACCACCGCAAAAATCACAAAGAGTGCAATAGCGATAAAGCCGATGTAGAGTGGAATTTGTGATGGATCGAATGTGTAGATGAGCTGTGATACTTGCGTTGGCAATCCAGCAATAATGCCTCCAAAGATGAGTAGTGATAGACCGTTGCCGATACCAAATTCAGTAATGATTTCACCGAGCCACATCAAGAGAAGCGAGCCGGCAGAGACGATCAAGATGTTCAGTCCCATATCAAATGCCGACAGGTCACCCAATACTCCTTGGCGATTAAGTAGCGTCAAAAATCCAAACGCTTGGATCACCGCGAGCGGTACGGTCAATCGTCGAGAATATTGGGTAAATCGAGCTCGTCCCGCCTCACCTTCTTCATGATAGAGTGCCTTGAGTTTTGGCGACATCATCGTGAGGAGCTGCATAATAATCGAACCGGTGATGTATGGACCAACTCCAAGCATGACGATCGACAAATTTGAAAGACCACCTCCAGAAAAGAGGTTTAGGAGACCCAAAAATTGATTGTTGGCAAAAAAAGCTTCAAGCTTGACGATATCGATACCCGGAATCGGGATAGTAGTGAGCAGTCGGAAAATAATCAATGCGCCAAGGGTAAACAAAATCTTCCGAAAAATAGCTTTGTCAGATAACGCGAGCTTGAATTTTTCAAAAAATGACTGCATAAAATTATGATGTTATTTAATCGTCCCTCCCGCTTTTTCAACAATCGCTGTAACCCCCGCAGAGTAGGCACATCCTGAAATCGTGAGTTTTTTGGTGAGTGTCCCCGTAGCAAGCAATTTTACTTTTGGAATCCTGCCCGCAAGAGTTTCAAGTACTTTCTTTTCGATAAGTGTCTTTGGGTTTACCGCCTCACCATTTTGGAACGCCTTTTCAATCATCTCAAGGGTGATGACGGTCGGCTTCACTTCGATAGTCAAGTTGCTATTTTTACCACGTCCGCGCATTTTTGGAATACGCTTGATCATATCTCGGATTTCCGGATATTTCTTGCGACCAGCGCGAGCATTTTGACCCTTGGTGCCACGACCCGATGTCTTGCCACGCTTACTGCCTCGCCCCACCATCTTGGGGAATTTTCGAGCAGTCGCGCGTTGTACTTGGTGTAATTGCATAACGGTAATGTTAAAAATTTATTTTGCCAGGAACCCGTCTTGATAGTAATGGCTTAGACAAATGCCCAAATTTCTGCCGAAAAAAGTGAAGCGTGAAGATGACGATGCGGGCATCGTCGATGAGCGATGAATTTTTTGCAGGCGAAATTTGGGCATTTGGATAGCCAAGCGATTCAATATATTTGGTTGTAGAATAAAATGTAGTCATTTTATTTATTTTGAGCGGTTAGTATCAAGATGGGTTCTGGTGACCATCGGCGCGAGCTTGATCAACTTTTGGATAGCGGTCAGAGCGGCTCGCGCGTTGTTTAGTCGATTTTTGCTCCCGGTCTGAATTTTTGCTACGACATCTTTCATACCTGAAAGTTCGAGCACATTTCGCACCGAGCTTCCCGCCACCATACCTCGGCCCGGAGCCGGCGTCAGGGTGACTTCTGAACTGCAGAATTTTGCATAGACATCAAACGGAATCGAGCCAGATTGTGTCAGGGGCACTTTGACCATATTTTTCTTGGCATTTCGAGTCGCTTTATCAATAGCAATAGCGGTATCAGCGCCTTTGCCAAGACCAATACCCACCAATCCCTTTCGATTGCCGGCGACGAGCGCTACCGAGAAACTAAATCGACGACCACCAGAGGCCACGCGGGTCACGCGACGGATGTCGATAATTTTTTGATCAAATTCAGGCTTTGCCCGAGGAGCGCTCGGTCGACGGCCACCACCCCTCCCTCCGCGAGAGGCGCCACGAGAGTCAGATCGTCGCGCACCAAAGGCCGGTTTTCCTGCAGTCGGTGCTGGAGCAGTCGCCACAACAGTAGCCACATCTGCCTGTGCTTCTTTGGTTGCAATATCTTTTTGTAGAGTATCTTTATCCATAAATATTAGAAAGTTAAGCCGCCTTCACGCGCACCATCGGCAACGGCCTTGATCTTGCCGACATACACAAAGCCTCCGCGATCAAACACCACTCGCTTGATCTTGGCTGCAAGGGCCAATTGGGCGATGTCAGCACCGAGCGCTTTTGCGCCAGCTAACGTATTTTTACCTTCATTGGCAAGCGTTGAAGCAGACGCAAGTGTCTTTTGCGCATTATCATCAATCAGCTGTACATACAAATAGCGATTTGATTTGAAGACGGACAATCGAGGACAATCTGAAGTGCCCGAGATTTTAGCTCGGATTTTCTTGTGTCGTCGATCGCGTTTAGTTACTTTAAGATTTTTCATATAGGTATTGAGAAGTTAGATTAGACAGACTTCTTGCCTTCCTTTCGGCGGATAACTTCACCCTCGTAACGCATACCCTTGCCCTTGTATGGTTCCGGCTTCTTTTGTGAACGGACAGTGGCGGCAAATGAGCCTACTGCTTCTTTGTCGATACCCGACACCGTGATGAGATTTTTCTCGGCAGTGACCTTCAGTCCCTTTGGGATCACGAGTTGTACTGGATGAGAAAAACCGAGCGCGAGATGCAAATCCTGACCTTTCACTTCAGATTTAAAACCGATGCCTTCAAGAATCACTTTCTTGACATAGGCTTCGGATACGCCCTGCACCATATTGGTGATGTGGGACGCGTAGGTGCCCCAGAGTGCGTTGACCTCGAGACTCTTTCGGCGAGGAGCGAGTGTGATGGTCTTGTCGGCAATGACGATCTCAATATCGTTTTTAAATTCGCGAGAGGTTTCGCCAAGTGGTCCCTTGACGGTCAATACTCGGTCGAGAAGTACGGCGGTGACTTTCTCTGGCATACTGATAGGTTGTTTTCCAATTCGTGACATAAAAATAGTATTACCAGATTTTGAATAATAGCTCCCCGCCGACCTTTGCCTGTTTTGCTTCTTTGTCCGTCAAGATACCTTTTGGTGTCGAAAATACAAACATACCGAAGCCGTTTTTAAATGGCTTGATATCAGACACACCGCGATAGATTCGGCGAGATGGTTTTGAAATACGCTCCACGCCGTTGACTCGAGGCAAGGTGCCTTCGTAGACGAGCGCAAGCTCGAGCAATTTCTGTACTTTCTTCTTTCGCTTGCTGATAGCGCCAATAAAACCAGACTTCTCCAGTGTCTTAGCAATCGCCTCTTTGACATTTGAATGTGGCAAAGTGACTGACGCGTGTCCGGCGCTGTAGGCGTTTTTTATTTTAACCAAAAAATCTGAAATAGGATCAGTGCTCATAGTAGTGAAATAAATTGGTGGATTACCAAGACGATTTGCGGATGCCCGGGATCACGCCTTCATTGGCGAATTCACGGAAACAAATACGGCAGAGATCGAAATCTCGCATATAGCCATTTTTTCGACCGCATCGAAAACAGCGACGCACAATGCGTGAGCTGAATTTCGGCTTTTTGAGAGATCGTGCGACGACAGATGTTTTTGCCATACGGACAAACGTGTTCGTTAGTAAATAATACCTTCAGGAGGCTTTTCTCTGCGGGAAGGCCTGCACCTTAGTTTCGGGTTTTGAGTACCTACTCCATCCCCCGCAGAGAAGTTCCTACTGTCAAATGAAATAGAGCTAAAAAGCTCGTGGGGATAGTCTAGCAAAGATAGGTTTGTAAGTCAAACCGGAATTCGGCCCTCCCCC
>JBBTSQ010000016.1:0-7157 GCA_038078755.1 Patescibacteria group bacterium | reverse complement strand
CGCGGCGGACGGCCGAATTCGCCCAAAAATCGACTTTTTTGATATTTTTAAAATGGCTCAACAGAGCCACCTAAAAGGCTAAGCCTCCGGCTTAGCCTTTTAATTAAAAACCGCATCGCGTGCGCGATGCGGCTGTGACCAAAAGAACTTTAGGAAGGCATACCGAGTACGCGAGCATCTTCCCCAACAGACTCTGCCATACCCTCCCGAAGACGGCGCGCCATTTCAGGAGAGGCAGTCAGTTCGGCAGTGACTTCAGTTTCAGTCGCTTCCCACGGACCAGAAGCTGTTAGTAATTCTTCCATCTCCTCAAACAGAGGCTTGATCGAGCCTGCCTTTTGAACATAACCAGTCAAGAGATCAGCATGCTTGGAAAATTCGATAGTGACATCATCGAGTATCGTGAAGTAAATCCACGGCACGCGCTGAAAGCACGGATACTGACGAAACCATTTCCAGCACCGAAGACCAGCTTTACGGAAAGTCCCCACTTTTACTTCATCGGGAATATCGGGCGTTACCAGTTCAGGAAATATCCACGGGAGCATTACTCCACAAATAACCATTGTGGGAATGCTGGGCACTTTTGCCAAATCCCCGACAAACAGTCGAAACTTGCTTTCGGTTTCTAACACCTTGACCGCATACTGCGGGTAACGACTCTCAATGGCGCGCTTAATGCTTTCAGATTGCTGTGGATCATCTTCAACCACCAAAATAAAGCCTTGTTGTTGCATATAAACTCCTTCTGTGAATGTTCAGTTTCTAGATATAAAATACCACACCATAAATATAATTGCAACAAAAGAAAAGCAGGAAGGTATTCCCTTCCCGCTTGCGAAAATTAATGTGAACGTGCCCAACACGCCACACACATACCGCCGCCCCAGTGCTGATGCCCACTATTGGTGAAGGGTAATGCGCATTTACCACACTGCCCGTTGGCAACAAGCTTATTCCAATCATCGGTCACAAGAAGTCTGTCTTGTGCCGAACTCTTCGATGTGACACCAAACAGACGCTTGAAAAAATTGATAATCAGCTTCATAATTAACCCTTTCTGTGAGTGATTATCATTTCAAACAACAAGACTGGTAGTCACTCGCATTGAGGCATGACCGCCATTCCACGGATATGGAGCAGAGATAATGATGTTAAAAACACCCCACTCCTCGTCTTCTGGCAAAAGGACTAGCATCGGCAACAATGCCGTCGATGATTGTTCCCGTTCAAACTTGTAACCAAGAGCTGTGTAATACGCCTCAACGGTTTGGGCAATGGCGTCATGATTTGGAACACCCTTCTCGTTCTCAAAGACGATAAGAAATTCCGAATCTTGATTTGGGTAACACCTCCCTCGTTCACCGCCGAACTTTTCGACAAGCAATGTGCCTAGCGCACCAGCATTTGACATTTGGACAAGACCTGCGGCTTTTTTGGTCATAAGATATCCCTTGATTGTGATTGAACTAAAATTACACTTTCTAAATATATTGTATCACAAGTAGAAATAAAAACAAGTCTCTTTTCTCCATCGACAACGAGCGAGAGTCTCCGAGACAGACATTGCGGAGTTGAGCCAGCCGGTCAGTCAAGACCGTGAGCGTAGTCGCGAAGGGCTCTTGACTGTGGCGAAACGAGCATAGGAAAAGCCGGCGCTGGCCGGCTTTATCCGTGTCTGGGGAGGAGACTCGAGCGAGTCTCTACTTCTTCTTCGCTTCCTCTTTTTTGATCGGGAATCCGAGGAGATCGAGGAACGCTCGAGTCTGCTTTTTGTCATTTGAAGTGGTGACCACCGTGATAGAAAATCCAAACACATCTTTCAATTCTTCATCAGTACTTTCTGGGAAAATAGTGTTCTCTTTGATGCCGATCGTGTAATTACCCATCTCATCGACGGATTTTGGAGACAAGCCGCGGAAGTCGCGAGTACGCGGGAGAGCGATATTCAAAAGCTTATCAAGAAAGTCAAACATGCGTTGTCCACGGAGGGTCACCTGATAGCCCACCACTTCCCCTTCACGAAGACGGAAAGAGGCAATTGAAATCTTGGCAGCGCGCGCAGACGCTTTCTGGCCAGTGATTTTTGCCAGACGGTCTGCTACTATAGCTAATTTCTTTTTATCCTTGGCAGAACCTACCCCACTATTGATCACCACCTTGGTAATCTTTGGAGACTGCATCTTGTTTACATAGCCAAACTTTGCTTTGAGCGTATCAAATGCGAGTGCCTGCTTTTCTTTTACAGATTGGAATTTCATAAAAATCGTTTAGAACAATTAGAGGGTGGTACCACTTTTAGTAGCAACCCGAACAATCTTGTCGCCGACCACCTTTCGACCGACTCGAGTAGCTTTTTTAGTCGAAGGATCAATCATAGCTACATTTGAAATGTGTACCGGAAGGGTGACCTCGACCGTCTGTCCCTTGCCACCAGCACGAGTGGCTTTGCGATGTCGCTTCATCACATTCACTCCAGAGACAATCACTTTTGCCTCCTGTGGAAAGGCTTTTACCACCTTGCCGGTCTTTCCTTTGTCTTTGCCCGCGATTACGATCACGGTATCATCTTTTCGGATTTTCATAGTAGTAATATTAAAATAGTTAGACGATTTCTGGAGCCAAGGAAGCGATTTTCTGGAAACCAAGTTCCCCAACTTCTCGAGGAATCGGTCCGAACACACGACCAGCGATCGGATTGGTCTTACCTTTTTCAAGAATCACCACCGCATTTTCATCAAAACGGATGTATGAACCGTCAGCTCTACGATAGGCCTTGACCTGACGCACTACCACCGCGTGCAACACATCTTTTTTCTTAATCTGTTTTCGAGGTTCAGCTTTTTGCACTGAAAGTACGACAATCTCGCCAATCTCGGCATAGCGCTTTTTTGAGCTACCAAGCACTTTGAAAATACGGCCGATTTTGGCGCCGGTGTTGTCTGCGATCTTTACAATGGTGCGTGGTTGGATCATGAAAGTAGAATTATTTTACCGAAGGCATGAGGGTAAAATGCTTGTCTTTTGAAATCGGAGCGCATTCAACAATAGTGACTTTGTCACCCTCCTTTGCAGTATTGCCCGCATCGTGCGCCTTGTAGCGCTTGCTGATCTGCATAAATTTCTTGTACTTTGGATGCTTCACAAAACGATGGGTCAGGACCACAATCGTGTCTTTCATCTTGGTTGAAACCACCACCCCTTCGAGGGTGCGCTTGTGTGATTTGACCGGTACTGTTTTGTTGGTTGATTCAGTCATACAAAATTATTTATTCGACATTTTTCGGAGAGAAAGCTCGGTCAGGGCCTGTGCGATGGTCTTTTTAATCATACCCCCCTCTTTCATATTCTTTGCCTTGCCTCCCGATAGAGCGATACGGAAATCAAAAAGTGCTTTGCGTTTTTCAGCAAGAGTAGTCTCGATTTCTTTTTCTGTTTTTTTTGTAAATTCGCTCATAGGAATATAGGTTCCGAATGCTACCTTAAAACGCTCGATTATGCAATCTCTCGAGAGACAATCGTGGTTTTTACTGGCAGTTTGGTGCCCGCCTTGCGCAAACCCTCTCGCGCTACCGCTTCTGCGACACCGTCAACCTCAAGCAACACGCGGCCCGAACGGATCTCCACACAATACCCCTGTGGATCTCCCTTCCCCTTGCCCATCTTCACTTCGGCAGGTTTTTGGGTATACGGTCGATCAGGGAAAATGCGGATCCAAATTCGACCGGTCTTGCCCAAGGTATGTGAGAGTGTCTTTCGAGCAGATTCGATCTGATTTGACTTGATACGGCCTTGCGCCAAAGATTTCAAACCAAACGACCCGAAGGCGACATTGATGCCTCGTGTCTCTGGCTTGAGTAGTCGCTCTGGGTGCTTGCGACCAGTATGCCATTTTCGGAATTTAACTTTCTTAGGAAGTAACATGGTAGTATAAAAAATTATTTGGCTTTGGTTGATGCTTTTTTATCAGCAAAGATTTCACCCTTGTAGATCCAGACTTTGATCCCGATATCGCCATACGGCATATGCGCTTTTTCGCGAGCAAAATCAATATCTGCGCGAAGAGTCTGAAGCGGTACACGACCCTTCTTCATATCTTCACTCCGAGCCATTTCAGCACCCCCAAGTCGACCGCCAAGATAGACGCGCACCCCTTGCACATCACGGTTGGCAAGCACTTTTTCAAGAGTAGATTTCATCACTCGGCGAAATGGCAATCGCTTCTCGATGGCGTCTGCAATCATCCCTGCCACGATCAGAGCGTTTGACTCTGGAGAGCGGATTTCTTCAATATCAAGCTTGATTTCAGGATAGGTAGAGAGCTTGAGCTTGGTCAATTTAGAGACGATTTCTTCTT
This sequence comes from Patescibacteria group bacterium, assembly GCA_038078755.1. GTDB lineage: Bacteria > Patescibacteriota > Minisyncoccia > Phycocordibacterales > JBAYGS01 > JBBTSQ01. Next base: position 2,800 of record JBBTSQ010000016.1, on the reverse strand, counting down.
TGAGCTTGACCGCCCCTTCCCCGCTTCGGCCGATGATAAGGCCGGGTCGAGAAGTCTTCACGATAATCCGGAGAGCTTTTGAACCGCGTTCAATATCAACACCACCAACCGACATTCCTCGGAGACGCTTTTCCAAAAATTCACGCAATACCAAATCTTCTTTGAGCGATGATCGATATTTTTTGTTGACCGAAAACCATCGAGATTTCCAATCTCGAATGATACCTAGTCGATGCGCATATGGATGTACGGTATGTGACATAAAATTATTTGGTAGCTTTCGCTTTTACTACTTTTTTTGGAGCAACTTTCTCGGCCACCGCCTTTGCAGATTTCTTTGGAGCAGGCAGAGATTCAGCCTTTGGAGCCAAAATCAAGGTGATGTGGCTGGTGCGTTTACGGATTGGGTACGCGCTACCATGAGCGCGGGGCATTGAGCGCTTCATTGTAGCACCAGCATCCACTCGAAATTCTTTGATGATAAGAGTGTCGGCCGAAAGAGAAAAATTGTGTTTGGCGTTGGCTACCGCAGAATTAATCAAGGTTGCCAAAGGCTTTGCGGAACGTTTTGCGACGTGTGGCAAAAGGGCAATAGCATCAACAACCGGTTTGCCTGAAATCAAGCTCGCGACCAAGCGAACCTTTCGAGGAGACTGACGATAGTTGTTGAGTTTTGCGGTAATCATACAAAATTATGTATAGTGAGCTTGTCGAATTATTTTTTCGCAGGATCAGCGGGTTTAGCAGATTTTGCCGCTGCGATTTCAGCCTCCTTTTTAGCAATTTCAAGCTCCTTCTGCATCTTACCGCCGTGTTTGATAAATTTGCGGGTGTGTGAAAATTCACCAAGCTTGTGACCCACCATTTCTTCAGAGACGAGTACTTCTGGAAAATCTTTGCCGTTGTGTACTAAAAATTTAAATCCGACCATTTCAGGAGCAACAACACAGGCGCGAGACCAGGTCTTAATAGGCTCTGATTGTTCAGGGCGCTTTCCCGCGATTTTTTTCATTACGCGAGGATCGATATAGAGACCTTTGGATAGTGATCGGGTCATGGGTGAATAAAAACAGCCCGTAACGAGCGTAGAGGGTATCTTAGCAGATGGGGGAAAGAAGTCAAGGAAAGTATGAAGTAGTAAGTAAAAAGTATAAAGCCAAAAAAAACACCGTCGGATTGGCTACGCCAATCCGACGGTGTTTTTTAATTTATACTATTGTATTTGCGGAGAATACCCTGTGAAGTCTCGAGGGGTTGTTGCCGTAGGGTACGGACGAGGCAAAACTTTATTTCACCTCAACTCCCATACTTCGCGCAGAACCTTCGATCACTTTCATCGCCGATTCAATATTGGTTGTATTCAAATCAGGCAATTTCTTTTCAGCAATTTCTCGCACTTGCGCTTTCGTGATCGTGCCGATCTTCGCGGTATTTGGACGGCCAGAACCTTTCTCTTTTTTGAGCGCTTTCAAAATGAGACTTGAGGCTGGAGGAGTCTTGAGGACGAAATCATAGGTACGATCTTCGTACACAGAGATCACTACTGGCACGATATCCCCCACCATCGCTTTTGTGGCATCATTAAACTTCTTGGTGAAATCACCAATGTTAATGCCCGCCTGACCGAGTGCCGGACCGATTGGTGGCGCAGGAGTAGCCTTGCCTGCAGGAATCACCAACTTTACTTGTTTCATTACTTTTTTTGCCATAGGGGTATAATTTAGATTTAAGAATTAGAGAAAATGAGATACTTCGAGAAGCGCGAAGTTCGATGATAGTACGCTATATTTTCTTAACTTGCAAGAAGTCGAGCTCGACGGGAGTCTCGCGACCAAACATCGACACCAAGACCTTTACCTTGCCACGATCACTGTCGACTTCAGATACCTTGCCTTCCAAATCTTTGAAGGGTCCGTCGGCAATAGTCACCGCGTCATCAATCGATAGATTAATAGTGTGTTTGACCGTGCCCGCATTCATTCGAGCAAACAACCCATCCACTTCTTTTTTATCAAGTGGTACCGGCGTTACCCCAGAACCCACAAATCCGGTCACTCGTGGAGTATTGCGCACCACAAACCACGAATCATCAGTCACAACCATATCCACCATAATATAGCCAGGATAAATTTTTTCCTCTTCTTCAACACGCTTGTTGCCTTTCACTTTGATTGTCTTTTCAGTCGGCACGATCACATTGAAAATCCGGTCTTCCATATTCAAAGACTCAATGCGCTGTTTGAGATTTCGCGCGACCGCATTTTCATAGCCCGCGTAGGTGTGAATCGCGTACCAATTTCGCTCACCAGTGTTTTCTTGTTTGGCCATAGGGGTAAAGAATTAAATGTACGAATTAATTAAGCAACAATACCTTCAACCCCGTCGAGAAGATAAAATCAAACAACCCGAGAAACAGCGATGTGGCAATCGTAAGCACCACCACAAACACGGTAAAAGAAATCGCCTGTTTTCGAGTCGGCCACGTGACATGCTTGAGTTCGTGTTGTGTCTCCTGAAAATAATTGATGATACCCATAGAGTTGAATTATCAGTAATAAATTGTTGATTTTAAAAACAGCCCCGAGGGGCTATATACTTGAATAAATACAGTGTACTCCTCCCAAGAAAAAAGTCAACAGCACCTGTTAGACGCCAGAACACAGACAACAGACCAGAGCAGAAATTTCTCTGGCTTTGCCAGATCTCCTGCGGAGCGAGATAATTCCTAAATTATAATTTCTAATGAAATCAACCACCCCCAGCTAGAAGGCTGGGGGTTTGACCGAACGGACTAGAAGTC
>JBBTSQ010000015.1:0-10348 GCA_038078755.1 Patescibacteria group bacterium | reverse complement strand
TAAAATGGTCTTTCAGATCCATAAATCGAAATAGGGAAATAGAAAAATATGGTCAGTCACCCTTCTTCTATATAGCATATTTAATAAACATTGCTGATCACATTTTCTGCAAAAAATTGACTGATATTATAATTAGTGATACAATACTCCATATGAACAAAGTCTTGATATGGATTATTATCTTTTTTATTCCACCAATAATCATTGGCCACTTTTTAATACAATCCTCTTTTTCTAAAATCTATAATAAAGGTCTATTCCCCGCAGGGACAACAACGCCCGAGACCATATCAGAAGCCCCCTTTCTTACTAAATTTAGTGAGATTTGGCTAGACGGACCAATACAACCAAATGGAGAAAAGGTTTGCGTAACAAATAAAAATAAAGTGTATGTAAACGGTATTCAAATAGCACTACCTTACGCACAAGACCTTGAGGTAGGATCTATGCAAATAGATGTTAATTTTTCAGATTATAGTCATCAAAAATTGGTATACGTACCCATAAATGCAACTAAGTGTGGTAGTTTTGTAAATAGACCAAACACATCTTTCTCCTCTAGCACTGTAATTTACAGATATCCCACATATATTCCAGTCGTACTAAGTCGTACCCATGAAGGTCAGATTGGTGGTACAGCAAGTATGGGTACTGACCCTGGGGAATCAACGTACTCAATATACCCACTACAGTCTGATGTCCTAACCACTTGCCTAAAAGCATTTGTATTCTGGTGGGTACTTATATTTGCTATTTTTGAATCAATCGAGGTCACACATAAATTAAAAAAATACTGGGACAAAAAATAAAACGTGTCAGTATACCCAGCTTTTTTCTTATTCAAGATTTCTTGCAAAATCCCCCTTTCGGTGTACCATTCGTATAGAATAGAACAAAGGAGGGTCCATGCCCAATAAAAAACTGATCCGTGACAATATCCCTCGCATTGCCAAGGCAAAAGGCGAAACGATTATCACCCGCACTGCGTCAAAAACGGAGCTTTGGGCGCTACTTCAAGCCAAACTGAAAGAGGAAGTCCATGAATACCTGGACAATCCCAGTCCCGAGGAGCTTGCGGACATCATGGAAGTTGTCCACGCCTTAAGTCGGATACACAGGCTGTCTCCCAAAAAACTTGAGCATCTGCGAAAAAAGAAAGCTCGCAAAAGGGGCGCTTTCAAAAAACGAATTGTGCTCATTTTAGAGTGACCCTACATCCCCCACCAAGAGTCGGTGGGGGATTTTCTATACCCCTCTGTTTGAAAATCAATTGGTAGACGCTATTACCTTGAGAAAATGATTTAAAAAGATAATTTAAAAGATCGTCGATTTAAAAAATAGTGTGGGGTAGTGACCCATATCATTTTTGTTTGCTATACTATAGCCATGCTTGAAACATACGCATACGGCTTGATTTCGATTCTTGGTATTTTCGGCTTTTGGCTTTCCTACCATATTCACCAAGAGAAAAAACAGCCGAAGCCATTGGTCTGCCCGCTCGATTTTAATTGCGAAAAAGTGGTGCATAGCGCATACAGCAAGCTGTTCGGCATCCCCCTCGAAGTCGTCGGCATGCTCTACTACACCCTGATCACCGCAAGCTATGGCGCGATCGCTCTCTATCCACCACTTGCGTCCCCTACCATCTCGCTCGCTCTCTATATTGTGACCACTATCGGTTTCGGATTTTCTCTGGCACTGACCGCCATCCAGATGGTTATTTTGAAAGAATTTTGCAGTTGGTGTTTGCTTTCCGCCACCTGCTCCACCGCTATTTTTACTATTTTGACTATTATTCTCACTCAATAGTATGGCCACCCTCCTCGCATGGACCGCGCTTGAATATCCTAAAAAAGACCGTCGAAAAGACTGGTTTTGGGCAGTCGGCATTATCGCTATTTCTGGGGCAGTGAGTGCCATACTTTCACACAACACCCTTTTTGCCATACTGATCTTGATTGCCATCGCCACATTACTTTTTTATTCCAAACGGGAGCCTCGAGAGATTCAGTGCAAGATTACCGACAGTAGTATTGTGGTCGGGACCACCGCCTATCCCTTTGAGCGAGTGACCAATTTTTGGATAGATGAAGAGAAAGAGATTTTACTGATCCACGCGGACAAATTGATGTTTTCGACCATCGCTATCGCGATCGATATAGTAGGAGTAGACGCCGTGCGAGAAACTCTGGCTCCGCATCTCCCCGAATCGCCACTACACCGATCACCATTTGAAACCCTGTTTGAATACTTGGGTTTTTGATGTTTGTATGCTATGGTGAATCGCGTTTCTAGATCTATTTTCCATCTTCCTCCCCATTAGAAATTAGGTACTAGAACTTAGAAATTTTGCCCATATTGCTCTCGTCGTTCAATGGATAGGACACTGGCCTGCGAAGCTGGAAATGTTGGTTCGATTCCAACCGAGAGCACAAAAATACGAAGTACTTTTTGTGCTCTCGAGCAGGCAAACTGCTTTGCCTGCGTGTTGGAATCGAACAGCGGAACCATATTTTTCCAGCAGGAAAAATGGGTGAGCTGGTGCCCAGACTTTGCTGAGTGACGACCAAGCAAAAGTCGCGGGCGATACATGTACTCATGGTCCAACCGAGACATATCACTGATGCAGAAAAAATTCTCTGATGCTATACTCGCCAAATGAACACTCTCTCCCTCCCCACCGAACTCCTCCTCAAACATCTCGCTCGCTTTACTTCAAAAAAAGCGCTGGTGATCAACGCGCCTGATTCTAAATTGCTCTCACTCCTCCCGACAGAATCGTCAAATACCGACTGGTCTTTTTTTGATTTTGAGTACAGCGCACATCGAGAAAAAGTCGCGGTCGCAAAGCAGGTCAATTTTTCTGCAGAAAAATTGACCTGCGGAGCAGTGATTGCCCAAAATACAACTTACGACCTCATTATTATCTTCCTCCCAAAAAGTCGCGAGCTTGTTGCCTATACACTCGCCCTTGCCTCTGCCCATACTACTCAAAATGGCACCGTGGCACTCGTGGGAGAAAAAAAGGCGGGTATCAAATCGGCACGTGATGTTTTAGAAAAACATATCGGAAAGATTGTGTGGAAAGAACCAGGCAAACATTCCGAGATTATTGTGGCCCATCTTGAAAAGACACCGGCTTCTTTCCAACCAGAATACACCGAGCCGTCAGTTGTTATTGGCAATATCTCACTTACCACCCGCTCTCTCCCCGGCGTGTTTTCTTTAGGCGAATTAGATGGAGGCACTCGACTACTACTTGAACACTTACCCAGTTCGGTGTCAGGAAAAGTGCTCGACTTTGGCTGTGGCTCGGGGATCATTGGCACAATGGTGGCAAAGATGTATCCGGAGGCAAATGTAGATATGACAGACAGCAGTATGTTGGCAATCGCAAGTGCCAAAGAAACAATCAAGCATAATACTCTTTCAAACGCTCGCGTATTCGTATCTGACATATTTTCACACATCACCGAATCCTACGATCTGATCATTTCAAATCCCCCATTTCACGACGGCTACGAAACCGCGTATGATGTCACACACACTTTTTTCAAAGAAGCTCCACGATTCCTCAAGCCAGGCGGAACAGTACTGATTGTCGCCAACGCCTTTCTCCCGTATCAGAAAATCCTCACAGAAGTTTTTGGAAATTGCCGAATCGTCGTTGAAAATCCACAGTTTAAAATACTGGAAAGCATAAGATAGAATTTAGATTTAAGATTCAAGAATAGGTAATATTAAAAAACAATCTCAGCTATAGCTGAGATTGTTTTTTAAGAGTTACTTTTTGGCAAAGAGTGCTGCGAGACGTGACTTCCGTCGAGCCGCAGCGTTTTTGTGGATGAAATGAATTGCTGCCGCCTTGTCGATAGCCTGGAAAGCCGATGGGAGGAGTGCCTCTGCTTCTTTCATTTTCTTCTCAGAGACAAGTTTCTTTACCTGCTTTACTACCGATGCGATTGCATTTTTTCGGCGGAGATTAACCACGCGCTTGTTTTCGCTTGAGCGGAGGGCCTTTTTTGCTGATGATGTAATTGCCATACGTTCGAGGATAGTATCAGATACACAGTAAATATGCAACTTTAATTGAGTCAGCTACAATGCCCCACGGAATTCTAACTTGCGCATATATTTCATGTGTAGGTAAGTAAATTAAATAGTGTTTTTCTTTTTTAAGTCCCCTAGAGGTGCCTAAGTCCGGACAAGGCACCTCTAGGGGACTTAGGGATTATGGGGAGAAGATACAATTTTTGTAATTCATAAGTAGGGTGCTATGATGAAAGGGCTTATCCAATTGGATGCAATTCGAGGCGCGAGCGAGGCTTGCGACCAAAATGTATGTTTTATACATTGCGGAAGCAAACCGTCGACAGGTGCAGATCAACAAACGATCTGCCGAGCGAAGCAACGAAGAAGTGCGCCAAATGGGAAAGTCCTAATATGATTGCACGACTATCTGGCACTGTAGCTCACAAAGAAAATCGCTTCGCCATTATCGACGTGTCTGGTGTGGGATACAAAGTAGCAATGACCGAAGAGACACTCGCGAGTCTTCGTGAGGACACATCAGTGACCCTCTTCACCTACCTCGCTGTCCGTGAAGACGCCCTCGACCTGTATGGATTTAAAGATTTTGCCACCAAGTCATTTTTTGAATTACTCATTTCAATTTCTGGTATCGGACCAAAGACCGCACTCGGCGTGCTCAATGTCACCACCCTTCCTGCCTTACGCCGTGCAGTCACCTCCCAAGACATTTCGCATCTCACCAAAGTATCTGGTATTGGAAACAAATTGGCACAAAAAATTGTGCTTGAACTTAAGGGTAAATTTGAAGCGGAAGATGCAGAATCAGGCACCACTCTCAGAGAAGAAGTGGACGCACTTGAAGCACTTAAATCTCTTGGTTACTCACAAAACGAGGCTCGTGATGCATTGAAAAAAGTTGATGCAGTACACACCAAAACATCAGATCGAGTAAAAGCAGCACTCAAAATTTTAGGAAAATAGACTAAATAATAGAAAACCCCCGCTCGTCGGAACGAGCGGGGGTTGCGTAAAGGAACTAGACCTCGATCACCTGTCCATCCGCACACAGGAAGACGTTGGTGAGCGCAATGGGCACTTCGGTATTTTCGGAGCACCGAGCCAATTCGGCTTGTCCTTCGACCAAAATCGTCTTCTCCAGATAGTCATCGGAAGAGGTCGGGTCGTGGTGCGTGAGCCCAAGCTGTCTGGCGCCACAAGCGATAGCTGTCTGCACACAGAAACTTGGTGTGGCGTGCCCAAAGCCTTTGGTGCGACTGTGATACACATTCTCACTGTATTGGCCGTCCATCATCAAGAGACGAGCATTTTCGAGATGCGCTTTGAAGGGAGTGGGCAAGGCGGCAGTATTCTCATTGTCTGTCAAAAACACGAAGACTTTGCCAGTCGGCAATTCCTCAAACCGGTAACAGATCGTCCGTTCGGGATGATTGCTGTAAAACATCCGGACCAAGAGACACTCAGTCAACTTTTGGCAATTGTCTGGCGCAAACCGGACGATGCCATTCCCCCGTTTGATCTTCTCAAACTTGTCCACCGGTAAGAGCAGTGGCCCACCACCAAGCGGATGAAAGAGAATGACGTAGTTTCTCGGCCGAGGAAGATCTTTGAAAGAGAAGCTCCCGGCAACCGAGCTGAAATCCACCGGATGAAACGGCGGAGCCATCAGCATACGGAAAGCCTTTTCGGGACCAACCCCAAGCTCAACCGGACCCCAGACCGTCTTTTGGATTGTCGGAATAAAGGTCGCCGGAGCGATGAAAAATCCCTGACTGTGATCATGATGATGGTGGGTCAAGAGAATCATCAGGCGTCGAGCTCCCTGCTGCATCGCCCGCATCGAGAGTGGCAAAAAGCCAGTGCCACCATCCACCACCAAAGCCATATCTGGCGGGAGACATTCCGAGATAACCCGGATGGCGGTAGTATTGCCGCCATAGCGAGTGTATTGGGTGCCAGCAACCGGCAGAGACCCACGACACCCTCCCATTTCCACACGCATCTGACCACCGTTGATTGTGCCGTATTTACCATTAGTGCTCATAGTTTGTCTTTTTGTTGTTTGCAAGGTTCTGTACCAAAACAAACGCGTTTTGATTTCCATTGGTAAGTATACACATATTTAAATATTTGTCAATAGCATACAAGGCCTTCTTTTGAGCTACAATTTAGGGATGGACACACTGCTCCGCTTCACTGAAAAACTTATCCCGAAATCGGTCTACGGCTTTTTCCAGCCTGCCTATCACTACTGTATGGCTTTTTTGGGCGCATTAATCTACCGCTTCCCCTCTCGAAAAATTACCGTGATCGCGGTCACCGGCACCAAAGGTAAAAGTACCACCACCGAGATCCTGTCAGCGCTATTTGAACAAGCGGGATTCAAAACAGCGGTATCCAATACCGTCAGGTTTAAAATCAACCGCGAGTCAGAAGACAATCGTTACAAAATGTCGATGCCGGGAAGATTTTTTATGCAACACTTTTTGCGCAGGGCGGTCACGGCCGGCTGTCAGTATGCCATCATTGAAACCACGTCCGAAGGCGCGAGATTTTTCCGTCACCGATGTATCGCCCTCGACGGACTAATCTTTACCAATCTCTCTCCCGAGCACATCGAGTCTCACGGCTCATTTGAAAACTACCGAGATGCCAAACTTTCAATCGCCCGCGCACTGAAAGGTTCGTCAAAAAAGCGACAGGTGTTGGTAGTGAATGGAGATGAGCAAGAATCGTCACACTTCAAAGCGCTTGGGGTGAGCGAAACGCTTTCGTTTTCAAAGGATGATGTGTCTGATCTATCACTACAGACTGACGCAAGTTCATTTATGTACAAAAACATTCAAATAGAGACACACCTCTCGGGACTGTTTAATATCTACAACATCTTGGGCGCCATCAAGATGGCCGAAGCGTTTGGGGTCGGTATCGAGACAATACAAACTGCTCTGAAAAATTTTCGAGGAGTGCGAGGGAGGGTCGAGCGAGTTACATCGGTCAGCCTAAACCCTGACGGGTCGGCCAAGCAAACCTTCGAGGTCATCGTTGATTACGCCCATACTGCCGATTCCCTCTCAAAACTCTACGAAACTTTTCAGGAGTCGCGCAAAATCTGTGTGCTCGGATCGACTGGTGGCGGACGAGACAAAGGGAAACGAAAAGATATGGGGGCGGTGGCTGAAAAGTTTTGCGATGAGATTATTTTGACCAACGAAGACCCGTACGACGAGGATCCACAAAAAATTATTGATGATGTAAAATCTGGTATTACTGAAAAACAAGTGCAAGTGATCATCGACCGCCGTGAAGCGATTCGTGTTGCTATCGCTCTCGCCTCAACTGGTGATACCGTACTGATTACCGGCAAAGGTACCGATCCATACATAATGGGGCCGAATAACACAAAACTCCCTTGGGATGATGCGACAGTGGCGCGAGAAGAACTTACCAAACTGTTTGAGAAGAAAGCGTAAAAGCCCGAAACAAAAATCACCCTTTCAAGAGGGTGATTTTTGTTTCGGGCTTTTGACTCATCAGACTCCCCTATACCAATCCCGCTTCGAGCAACGCCTGCACTTTATTTCGTAATCCGAGTATTTTGGTCACACGACTAAAATTGCCGGTCTCACGCGCTTCGTTGACTTGGGAAATAATATCAGCAAATGAATAGGTTTTTGATCCGTCAGAAAAAGCAGTGATTCCTTCCAACACTCTTTCAAGGGCATCAAAATCCTGTGCACAAGCAATCAACTCTTCAGAGCTCACTTCCTTTTCTTCTGCTTCCAAAAAAGATGCTTCGGCCATAAAAATATATAGGTTATGTAGGTTACTATACCGGTAATTAAATTATATTCCCTCAACTAATGCAAGCTCAAAAAAATCCTTAAAATGAAAAGCCCGAAAACGCTTCGCGTTTTCGGGCTTATGAAAGAACTACTCAATGACCTTCTGAAGCTCGGTCCCATTCACTGGCGTTCGATAAGAATCGACGACGCTCAGCAAGACTTTGGCAGAGCAACAGGTTTCCACTCTCCACACGGAAATCGCTCGTTCAATTTCTCCAACTCTTTCCTCTCGGATCTGGTCACGGACCACTTGGTCGGGACTCATCGGCCAGGGAAGATTGAGTCGTCCTTGAACAAGGATGTTGTTTTCATCCTGACCTATCGTGCATGAGAGATTTAGAATTGGTTGAAACCTCAAACCTTGAAGATGCCCTCGCAGTCTTTCGACAGACCGGGAGATTTCCCCCAACTTTTCTGCGTGTGGTAAAAGCAACTTAATTGCCTGAGGAGATGCTTCTACCAAACAAGCAAGCATCCGAGCAAGCTCATAGTCACGTTCGGGAGTGCTACCACGTTTAACAATTCCTGCGATAAAAAACCGCGAGAGATCAAAACGCGAGCCAATCAGTCTTGATGGTCCATCTCGAAGCGCTCGCATAAAGCATAGCGTTCGCTCCGGTTCAATCGAAGAGAATTTGGATCGCACCTCGTCAGTAAAGGCCTTTGTGTCACCTCCTGCATTACCGACATACCCCATGAGATTTTGTAAGGATGCGATAAACTGCAGATTGTCTGCAAATATCGGCCACCGCAAAAAAACTTCAAGCATCTGACTCTTCAAGAAAGTAGTGCACTTGCCTAAGACAGTCACTGATTCCCCTTGATGCACCGCCCCGCTCTCAAGAACACGCAGGCGATCCAACAGTGTTTTGAAAGTGTTAAATTGCCCCTGACTTGCAAAGTCATTAGTCGAGGCCACCGCCCGATCAGTAGCTTCGGGCGACAGTGGATGAACAATTTGCACCCCCTTCGTCCAAAAACCAAGCAATCCAAGTGAATTATCAAAACCAGCTTTGGCAAGTGTCTCAATGAGACTCCCCAACAGGGCAAGTGCCCTCACATCGTCCGGTTCTTGTTCAAGCAACAAACGAAGTGTGATGTCTTTATCGCCGACCAGCTGAGCTATGGCATTCATACGGTTTTCAATGTACTTCTCCTCTAGAGGAGCGTCCTTTGTATATAATCCACGGATTACACCCAAAAGACCTATTTTGGTCGCAAGCGTCGTGCCTACGGATCCGTGTTTACCCTACGCTTCCAGTCCTAATATTGCAAGCTTCTTCGCTTTCCTGCATCATACCTCTATGCCTGAACTGCCTGAAGTCCACACCACCGCAAGCATGCTCCACACACTGATTGTGGGGCATACTATTTCTGATATCTGGACGGATTATGCGAGCCCTTATCACCGGGGCAAAGACAACATCAAAGATCCGACGTTTTTCAGAGCAATGAAAAAGTTGGTGATACAGAGCACGGTGGTTTCCGTCCATCGCCGAGCAAAAAATGTGTTGATCGAACTTTCTTCTGGTCACACCTTGCTTGTGCATATGAAAATGACTGGTCACTTGCTCTACGGGACATACCAAAGAAATGCAAAGTTCAAAGTGCAAAATGCAAAAGTGACCCATGTAAAGAAACCGAGTGATTCAGAGAGTTGGAGAGCGGTGGCACCCGAGATCTTGAAAGACCCGTTCAATCAATTCCTGCATTTTGTAATCTCATTTGAAAATGGAAAACATCTGGCACTTTCCGATATGCGGAAATTTGCCAAAGTAACTCTAATCAACACAAAAACACTATACGCGAGTGAGCACCTGAAACACACCGGGCCGGAACCGCTCGAAAAGACATTTAGCTTTGCAGATTTTGCTGCGCGGTTGGCCATTGCGTCGCGCGGCAAAATCAAACAGGTGCTGATGGACCCCTACATCATTGCCGGCATCGGTAACATCTATTCGGATGAGATACTTTGGGCTGCAGGCGTACACCCACTTTCGACCGTCTCAAAAATTCCTTTATCGAGTCTCAAAAAAATGTTCCGTTCAATGAAAGAGGTACTCGCAAAGGGTATTGATTTTGGTGGAGACTCGACGTCAGACTATCGAAACCCATTGGGTGAACATGGGAAATTCCATTACCACCACAAAGCCTACCGCGAAACCGGCAAGAAATGTCCCAAAAAAGGCTGTACGGGCACCATCTCAAAAATTAAGATGAACAGCAGACACGCCCATTTTTGTTCGAAGCACCAAACACTATATAACTAACAACTCACAATCAACAACAAACAATCAGAAAAACCCCGCCGTTTTGTCCGACAAAACGGCGGGGTTTTTATTAATCTTACGTCTGTTGTCTGTGTTCTGCTATTTCGACGAACGAGAAAGGCCTATCGTTTGTGATAGGCACCTGTAGACGGCACGTGGACGAGTACTCTCGTACACAGTGTT
>JBBTSQ010000014.1:3467-14201 GCA_038078755.1 Patescibacteria group bacterium | reverse complement strand
AATTCGCGAAGCAGAAAGAAGCTCTGTATTTTCTGAATACGGCAAGCGCGAAGGTGAGATCGTGACTGGTACAGTCCAGCGACAAGAGCGCGGTAATACCTTCATTGACTTGGGTCGAGCGACCGGCCTCTTGCCATTTGAAGAACAAATTCCGGGCGAGAGATATGGTCAGGGTGAACGCATCCGTGGCTACTTGTTTAAAGTAGAAGACGGTCAGCGCGGTGTGTTTTTGAAATTGTCACGATCACATCCAAAGTTTTTGGAAAAACTGTTTGCTACTGAAGCGCCGGAAGTAGCGAGTGGTGCGGTAGAAATCAAGGCAGTGGCTCGCGAAGCGGGCGCTCGATCGAAAGTGGCCGTGTTTTCAAACGACGATCATATTGACCCAGTGGGCTCTATGGTTGGCCAGCGCGGTGTGCGTGTATCAACCGTGACCTCTGAACTTGGCGGAGAAAAAATCGACATCATCCCCTGGTCTGCCGATCCAAAGAAATTTATTGAGGAATCATTGTCACCGGCAAAAGTTTTGTCTGTGAATATTAATGAGGTGGAACACAAAGCGACCGTCGAAGTTGCCGAAGATCAGCAATCGCTTGCTATCGGCAAGGGCGGACAAAATGTACGATTGGCGGCAAAACTCACCGGTTGGAAGATAGACATCACTTCGGCCAAGAAAGAAAGTTTAGCAAGCGCTGACGGCGTCGATGAAAGCGAAGCAAAAAACTCACAATAAACAACACACAACTTACAATCAGATGGGAAAGGGGGAATAAGAAAATTGTATCGTGTCTGATTGTCAGTTGTTAATTGTATGTTGTAAGTTACCACATCTTATTAGAAATTAGATATTAGTCATTAGAAATTATCATCATGAATCTTCTTCACGGAATCAAGCCGGGCTCAAAAGATCGAATCAATGTCATCATTGAAATCAACAAAGGCTCAAAAAATAAATACGAAATCGACAAAGAGACAGGGATCATCGCGCTTGACCGCACTGCGCACACCGCCCAAGACTTTCCGTTTGACTACGGATTTATTCCGCAGACACTGTGGGACGATGGTGATGCGGTCGATGTGATTGTGCTCACTACCTACGCCTTGATGCCCGGGGTCTTGGTGCGCGTCCGACCGGTAGGCATTATGAATATGATCGACAGCGGAGACAAGGATGACAAGATCATCGCGGTGCCGATCGACGACCCGCGTTGGAACGATGTAAAAGATTTGACCGACATCAACAATCACACCCTGAAAGAAATCGAGCACTTCTACAGCACCTACAAAAAATTGCAGAACAAAGAGGTGCTGGTGACCGGCTTCCAAAACAAAGTGGCTGCCGAAAAGGCCTTTGACCGAGGCATCACTCTCTATCAAACCACTCACGCAAGTACTGCAAAAAAAGAAACGACTAAAAAAACAAAAAAGAAGTAGCCAGAAAACACCCGCGCCATCTATCGATGGCGCGGGTGTTTTCTTGGTATCAGCCGTGCTATACTACCCACATTATCATCAATAGCATACTACGTTATGAAAAAAACTATCATCATGGTATCGATCGCATCATTGACCTTCGCATGGAGCATCGCTCCGGCATTTGGTCAGCAGATCGACCGTATGCGCGTCAAACAAGAACGCGACGCAGTACGGGCGGAGGCAATACAAAAGATATCCGCTTCAAGTAGCGCGCCACTCCGAGTCGAACAAAAAAAGACTGACCGGATTGAGCGTGTACTTGCTCAAGGTGAAAGAATGAAACGTCGTCTCGACGCGGCGATTACTCGACTCGAGACTATTGGCACTCGCCTCGATGCACGAATTACCAAATTAGAAAAAATGGGAGTCACACTTACCACCTCAAAAGAACTCCTCGCGAAGGCCCGCGCAGACATCGCCACCGCGAAGACCAAAAGTGCCGGTATCATCGACACCCTTGCTCAAATCAAAAATACTGCCGACAGTCCACGCGCAGCTTTTGAACAAATGAAAAAGGCAATGAAAGACACTGAAGCAAGCATCAAGGTCGCACACAAATCGCTGGTAGCCGTGATCGCAAGTGTCAAAGCGTCTGATCGCCCGCAAGCAACCACTACTCCATCTAACCGCTAACCTCTATGGACACTGAAAAACAATCTGCAGTTGGACCGGTCGCAGGACTGATCATTATTATTATCGTGATGATTATCGGCGCGATCTATTTTGTACAAACTGCTAAGGAGACCATTACCCAAAACGAACAGACTGCCGAAGAGATTCGCCAGTCGATCGACGCCCAAACCGAAAGTCTCAATAGTCTCGGCGCATCCGACGAGATCGAATCAATCAGTGATGACGCCACCCTCACTGATGTAGAAAATTTGCTTCCCGAATTGCCGACGCTGGAAAAAGAAATTTAGCGAGTAGCCAAAAACCTTCGACATTTTTATGAAAAATATCGGAGGTTTTTACTTGCAAAAAATACTCCGCCAAAGTAGACTTGTAGCTCATTAAATCAATAGAGTTATGAATACAACAAAATCTATCTACACCATTGTTAAACAAGAGACTTTGCCTGACGCAGTGGTCTCAATCGAACTTGAATTTAGCCACGAGGGATTGCTCCCCTTCCGTGCCAAAGCACTCAAAAAGATGACCGAACACGCAGAGCTTCCTGGCTTTCGAAAAGGCAAAGTGCCTGAAGCAGTGCTAATAAAAAAGATCGGCGAAATCGGACTCCTGACCGAGGCAGTGGAAATGGCTGTCGAAGAAACCATCGGCGCTATTTTGCTTGAAACAAAGGTGAAACCGCTCGTACGTCCCGAAATGATTGTGACCAAAATCGCCGAAGGTATGCCGGTGTCGCTTACTTTAAAAATTGAAGTGGTGCCTGAAGTAACATTGCCCGACTATAAATCGCTCGCCAAAAAAGAAAATACAAAACCAAAAGAGATTGGTGCAGTGACAGAAAAAGAAATTGACGAGGTCATCGCCTACATCCGCAAAGAATACGCGCACCGTGAAATGCACAAGCACGATGCGGGTGAAGCGCCAAACCATGATCACGGAGAAATTGCCGAGGCAGATTTGCCGGTATTTGACGATGCGTTTGTAAAGACTGTCGGCGAATTTAAAGACGTCGCGGACTTCAAAAACAAAGTCAAAGAAAATCTGACCAAAGAAAAAGAAATGAAGGCGAAAGAGAAGAACCGATTGGCAATTATTGATGCCATTGTTTCAAAAAGTGATATGGTCATACCAAAGACATTGACCGAAAACGAACTCAACAAAATGGAGAGTCAGTTCAAACACGATGTCGAAAAAATGGGAGTGAAAGTTGATGACTATTTGAAACATATTAAAAAGACCATCGCTGATCAACGAGCCGATTGGAAAAAAGATGCGGAGAAGCGAGTGAAGATTGATCTAATCTTGCACACTATTGCCGACACCGAAAAGATTGTGCTCAACCAAACACAGGTAGAAGCAGAAGTGGAAGCACTATTGAAACATTACCCGGGCGCTGATCGGGTGCGCACCAAAGCCTACGTCGAATCGATGTTGGCAAATAGTAAAGTCTTCGAACTACTCGAGTCGATAGCTTAAAGAATCTCTTTTTCAACGGCTCAACACGTCTGTTGAGCCGTTGAAACATTGCAATAGAGCCGTTTTAGCGGGACGCTAAAACGGCTCTATTGCTTCGTGAAACGGCGCTATCTTTGATGAGTGCGTCTAAGAGATAGCGCTCTATTGCACAATCAGTAAAGATACGTTATGGTGGTGGTGGAAAAGCACCTCAAAAGATACACAGAAGATATTTATGAAAAAGACTCTGCTCATAATCCTACTAAAAGGAAAATTGAAACCCATCCTTTGTTTTGGATCGGAACGGGAGATGCGCGATATCGGTAAAGATGCCGCATCGGTTGGCCAAGCTGTATTCTATCTCCGAGTGGAAGGACCCAAGACCAACATGCAGGCGATCGAAGTCGCTTGGGAAACTGAAAACGAAGTGCTCCCCAAAGCCGGCATTGGCGAATCTCGTGGTGGCCTGCAAACCATGCTCAAGGACTTGATTCGCTTGGTCGCAACACACCCAGAGGCTTTTGCCGAGCTCGTCGAGAAAAAATAGTTACGCAACACATCCATTCTATCGAATGGATGTTTCTTTTTTATAAAAGTAAGATTGCTGAAACAACCACTGCCGCTGTCTCCGCCCGAAGTGTCTGCGAACCAAGAGAAAAGATGGCAATACCTTTTTCTCGAAACAAAAATAATTCGTGATCACTCCAGCCACCTTCAGGACCGATCAAAATCGATACCGCTTTTGGTAGCGCTTCACGAGCTTCTACATCAAATGTTTCTCCGCCGGAATGAAAGGCGATCACCTTCGTCGAAACTAGAGAAATCGCATCTAAAAGACTGACCGGTGTTTGTATGGTAGGGAGCACTGATCGTCCCGACTGCTCACAGGCTTCTTTGGCAATGACTACGAGGCGATCAAGATTGAGAGACTTTTTTTCACTGCGTTCGGCAATCACTGGCACTACAGTTGAAACACCGAGTTCGGTCGACTTTTGTACAATCCATTCGAACGTATCTTTTTTAACAATCGACTGAATGAGCGTCACCTCTCGTCGCGGATGAAAAGTATGTTCTCTGGCACTTTTGATACGCACCCCCACTGCTTCGGTAGTAAGCGAACTGATTTCAGAAACATACTCGCGACCAGAATTATCAAACAGCACAATCTCTTGTCCTTCTTTAAATCGAAAGACTTTTTTTAGCTGATGCGCAAGTCCAGCATCGGTAATGCTGATATCATTTTTCTCACCAATCTTTTCCGCCACAAAAAATGTATGTAATCGCATACGGACAGTGTACTGAAACTTACAAAAAAGAAAAGCTATCGCGTTTCCACGATAGCTTGTGAGAATTTCTTAACTCGTCTTGGGCGCTTTCCAGATCAAAAAGATTATGACCAGAGCGATCAGTAAAAAGATGATCTGGAGGCTAGAAAGAAGCCAGACTCCAACGCCGAACAGAAAAAACTCTTGCCAAAAACCTTTCGGTTCAAGCAAGAAGCGAGCAGTGAGGTACATCCAGAGCGGAAAGAGCGCTAAGACAGACACCAATGCCGACCAAAAGAAACGAGAGAGTATATTCATACGAAAGACCCATTGTTTGATTCTGAGATTAATGGTATACCAGCATACTCCTTGTGTCAAGTATTCATTTTTGCTATAGTCTCCTTACTGGATTTTATTCGTGAATCTTAAATCATAATTCATAAATCTACCCCCATGTCCTACCTCATCCCCACCGTTATCGAAAAGACCAGTTTCGGAGAACGAGCCTACGATATTTATTCTCGCCTACTGAAAGAAAATATTATTTTCTTGGGTGGCGCAATCGACGACCACATGGCCAACATCATTGTGGCACAATTACTGTTCCTTCAATCCGAAGATCCAAAGAAGCAGATCAATATGTATGTAAACTCTCCGGGTGGATCAGTGACCGCCGGTTTGGCGATTATCGACACCATGAACAACATCAAAAATCCGGTAGCCACCTACTGTGTCGGTATCGCCGCTTCGATGGGTGCCATGATTCTCTCCTGTGGCCAAAAAGGAAAGCGCTATGTCTTGCCAAATGCCGAAGTGATGATCCACCAGCCACTCGGCGGTGTGGAGGGACAAGCATCAGACATTGCTATTTCTGCGAAACACATTTTGCGAACCCGTGAAAAACTCTACCAGATCCTTTCAAAAAATACCGGTAAGTCTCTTGCCGAGGTGGAAAAAGATGGCGACCGCGACTACTGGATGACCGCCGACGAAGCCAAAAAGTACGGTATTGTCGATGAGATTGTGAAGGCGAAGTAGGACAAACTCACAATAAACAACCTACAACTCACAATCAGAAGTGAATGGAAAGAAAAAACAGGGCGGCGCGAGTACGCGCCGCCCTGTTTTTGTATTTCATATTGTATGTTGTCAGTTGTCTATTGTTAGTTGCTTTTGTCTGTCTTCTATACTACTATGAGCGTGTTACTTAATAATTGAACTTGTCGGCTGATTCTTGGTATTCTCCTTATCGTATGCGAACCACCACTATTCCACTTTGTCTCTCCGCATTTTTCCCTAAAGATTTTCGGACACACCTGCCGCGCGTGGCATAGCTTTTCTTGCGTATCATAAGCATATTGGCGTCAGTCGACATACCACAATCGTATGTCATTAAAATTAATTATCGCCCTCGGCATTGCCGCTTTAGGCGCCGGAGTAGCTATCGGCTACTACCTTCGAGTACTGATCGCTTTAAGCAAAAAAGGTTCGTTTGAGCTTGAGCTCAAAGAGCGCGGTATCAAAGCCGAAGAAGAAGCCAAAAAAATCATTCTCGCCGCCGAAAGTAAAGCAAGTGAAACTCTCCAGCAAGTCCGCGAAGAAATCAAAGAAAAAGAAGATAAATTAAAGAAAACCGAAGATCGTTTAATTTCAAAAGAATCACTACTCGACAGACGCCAGACCGACATCGACAAAGAAGTCGAGATGCTCAAAGGCAAAGTGGTTGAAATCAAGGACATCAAAGATCGCGCCGAAAAATTACTTACCGAAAGGCAGAGCGAGCTTGAGCGAGTCAGCAGACTTTCTGCCGAAGAAGCAAAAGGTGAGCTCTTTAAACTTGCTGAAAAGAAATTTGAAGAAGATTTGTCTGTGCGAATGACCAAGCTTGAAACCACCGGCGGAGAAAAGCTTGAGGCGCGAGCAAAAGAGATCATCACCACCGCGATCCATCGATTGGGCAACGCGGTCGCATCGGATATATTCACCACACTGGTCGCTATTCCAAATGACGAAGTCAAAGGTAAAATCATCGGTAAGGAAGGCCGAAACATCAAAGCCTTCGAGCGCATCACGGGCGTAGAGGTGATTGTCGATGACACTCCAGGAGCTATTACCCTCTCGTCATTTGATCCAGTCCGAAGGCAAGTAGCCCGCCTGGCGCTTGAAAATTTAATTCTCGACGGTCGCATCCAACCAGCAAAAATTGAGCAGGTAGTAGAGAAAGCACACGAAGAAATTAAAAATATCATCAAAAAGAAAGGCGAAGAGGCTGCGTACGAGTGTGGGGTCTTTAATCTTGACCCGCGCATTATCGCCGTGCTTGGTCGCTTGTACTTCCGCACTAGCTACGGACAAAATGTGCTCCAGCATTCGGTGGAGATGTCGCACATCGCCGGTATGATCGCGAGTGAGCTTGGCGTCAATGTGGCTGTGGCGAAAGCCGGTGCACTGCTCCACGATATCGGCAAGGCGGTGGATCACGAGGTGGCGGGTACGCACGTTGAAATCGGTCGCCGTATTTTGCAAAAATTTGGCGCCAGTGAAGATATTGTCAAAGCCATGCAGGCGCACCACGAAGAATATCCGTACGAAACTCCCGAATCAATCATCGTCCAAGTGGCTGATGCTATTTCAGGCTCTCGTCCTGGAGCGCGACGAGATAGTGTGGAAAATTACATCAAGCGTTTGCAAGACCTTGAGGCCATCGCCAATTCATTTAAGGGTGTGCAGAAATCATACGCGCTCCAAGCGGGACGCGAAATCCGTATTTTTGTCACTCCCGATCAAGTCAGCGATTTGGAAGCAAAAAATATGGCCCGAGATATTGCGGTACGAATTGAAAATGAGTTGAAATATCCGGGAGAGATCAAAGTGACCATTATTCGGGAGTTGAGGACCATTGAATTCGCGAGATAGGATAAGAAGTTCCAAAAGAAACCCCCAGCGTTTTATTTTGTAAAATGCTGGGGGTTTTCTATCTTTGATGACCCCGTCATCAAAGATAGCGCCGTACAGTGGCTCAACAGAGCTATTTTAACGACTCAAGAGCTCTGCTCTGCCGTTGGAACGCTTGGTTGAGGCCAAAAAATAGCTGCTATTTTTTGGCCTCAATAATACTGTACGCAGTTTACCTCATACTTTCTCTGGACTTGCGCGAAAAACGGCTAGGTATATACTTAATATGGGGAAAAGGTCATTTCATTATTTAGTAATAATAAAAAAGTAGTGCTATATGAATAAAGCATCTATTATTGAAGCAGTGCACGGTCTTCTCGGCGGCACCAAAGTGCAAGCGGAGCAGGCGGTGGACAAGGTGATCAACTCAATCGTTGATTCTCTAAAGAGAGGTGAAGAGGTATCAATCGCCGGATTGGGTATCTTTTCAGTCAAACAACGCGCCGCTCGCGACGCTCGAAACCCACGCACTGGCGAGACCATCAAGGTGGCCGCTATGAAGGTTCCGAAATTCCGCGCAGCTAAGGCCCTGAAAGAAGCAGTAAAATAGTTGATTTAGCGAAATCATGTCGCGCAACGTCCATTGAAGCGCGACCGGAAATTTTTCTCAAATTAACTCGTTTTGACGTGACGTTTGGTATCGAAAGAATTTTTTCGAAAAAGCAAAAACCTCGCAGTTGGCGAGGTTTTTGCTTTGCTCATAAAGAGCACTAATTACTCCTGACCCCCTTCAAGAAGCTTTGCAATTTGTACTCGAAGCTCATTGAGCTGATTAGTCTCAACATCAGTCAGTGGTCTCATTTCTTCGAGATCTTGCAACCGCTTAATTTTGTCAAAAAGTTCTGCTTGATTTGATTCAGCAGACCCACCGTCTCCGCCCATCTGTGACATTTCTGGCATTTCTCTAAACATAGTATTTGATGATGGCCAGAGTATAACACGAGATTAGAAAATGCGAGTGGGGATAGAAAAAATATTAGAATAAAGTCTTGCCTCGTCCTATCCCTAGGGCAACGTTCCCTCGAAGACTCTGGCTAACGTATGAGGCGAGGCATCGGGGAACACTTTGTTGTAGGAGGGTCGGCTCCGCCGACGCATCCATTCGTTGCGGATTCATCCCTGCCGCCAAGCGGTCGGGGTATTCTCCGCAGATACAATAAAAAAACGACCGCCAAAATAGCGATCGCGACCATTCTTCCAGAAAGTCTTCACGTTCCACCTGATTGCCAGCTTACCCCTAAACATATGGAGCAAGTAGACAACTCAAGGCTTTCCGCAGGGAATCTGGAGTAATAGCCCTACATCCGGTCTGGTTCCGCCCGTACCCTGTAATGCGGGACAAGATGTATTACCTTTCAAGTATACACCTTTGATATTATTTGTCAAGTCCCTTTTGAAAATAGTGCAATTTTGACTCCGAGCGCGATGAGCACTGCTCCAAGCACCCGATCAACATGGTGCGACACTTTGGCAAAGCGACCGCGAACTTTTTCGTGAGAAAAGAAGAGGGCGACAAGACTAAACCACACAATCGTCATTATCGACATCTCAAGTCCATAGACCATTTGCACCCAAATCGGTGTGGTCGGATCAATCACCTGCGTAAACAGTCCCAGAAAAAACAAAGTGGCTTTTGGATTCAGCGCGTTGGTCAGAAAGCCCATCCTGATCGCTCCAAAGACCGAGAGTTCTTTTGGATTTGATGATGCTGTGATATTGGTCGACAACGGCTGTGGTTTTGATCGAAGCGCATTGATACCAATATATATCAGATAGCCCGCTCCAAGGAGTTTAATGACCGAAAACAAAATAATTGATTGCGAAATAACAAATCCGATACCTATCAAGGAGTAGGTGACGTGCACGAGAATACCCAGCCCAAGGCCTACAGCAGAATATATCCCCGTCCGCCGAGAATAGGTCAAAGCGTTTTTTGAAATCAATACAAAATCAGGCCCCGGACTCATTACTGCGAGTAGATGGATCAAAGCAACCTTCAAAAAATTGATAATAAAAAGTGAAAGCATTTTTGTGATGTGTGTTTACACCGAGCTTATCGAAGTGTGCGGGTACTGAGAATCGAACTCAGGTCTGCACATTGGAAGTGTGCCATTCTACCACTAAACCATACCCGCAGTATGTTATTTCAAGACTTCTGCTATCCATCCATTAATCCTCCGTGCTAAAAATACCCCAAATTCCTTTTTTCCGCCACTCACCACACTTAAGTGAGCTGTACCGTAAGGTGATTTACCCACTTTAAACGCTTTTTTGTCTTTGCGAAAATCAATCTGTGTTCGCTGAAACTGATGCGTAGGAATTAAGGTTGTCTTGGACCAAAACGCAATACACTTCTTTTCATTAGAATCTGGATACAAATGGAGACGTATTTTGAAATTTGAAATTTGTAAACCACACACCATTCGAAACCATCTCACCGCAAAACGTATTACCAAAGGCTCTGAATTAGCCACTCGAATAATATTATGAGTCTTTGTTCCCTCTCCGAGGTATAAGCCAATACCGAACATAAATATATCGCGCTTAGACATACTACCAATATCTTTTCGAGCTTGCTTTTCAGCCTCAAAAATCGCATGGAGTTTTAATTTATTCTTAGCCAAACCTGAAGCCGTTCGAGCCTTGCCCATCTTCAAAAGCATTTCTTTATTTGGTGTATAAGGAACAGCAGAAAGCCATTCACTTAATGTGCTCTTGGCAATCCCGACTTTACTGCCAATATAGGTATACGAGTAGCCTCTTTTCCTCAAAGAAAACGCTTGTTCACGAACACTTTTAGACTTCATATCTACAGTATAGCAGATAAGGTACAAGTGTTCAACAAATACAGATGATTTAAAAGAACATCAAAACCCAACTGAACCATCCTAGCAAAAATTGACCAGAAATGAAAGGAACGAAAGCAGAGAGCCCGATTCGCTTCGCGAATCGG
>JBBTSQ010000014.1:0-3457 GCA_038078755.1 Patescibacteria group bacterium | reverse complement strand
TCAGCCCGGCGAAACTCCCCGCCAGTGGCACCACCGCGCAAAGGTCGCTGGCCTGCCGCCAGGGACTTATCGTCTTCTGCTCCGGGTGACCAATCCGATGCCGGGCGGCAAGCCGCTTCGCTTCGCGAATCGGGCTCTCTTCAGAAAATATTACTTCTTCTTACCGCCAGCTGCCGCTACGCAAGCTGGACAGGTACCACATGTGCATGTATTTGCCATAGGATCCCCTTGCACCTTCACCTTTCGGCAATCGCGCAAGACAATTATGACTAATAATTTTCGTACCAAACCACGGTAGAAAATCGATAGAACTTCCGCCGCGAGAACATTTCTTCTGTGCACATGTTTGAAACGTATTCTCGGCGAAAGTCCTGTGCATACCATTTTACCACGCCCGCAACCAGTCACTTCAAAAAATGACAAAAACACCTCTTTTGTCAAACACCAAAAAGAGGCTATACTGGGAGGCTGTTATGGCACACTGGTTTGACAAAATTGCAAAGGGATTCGTTATTACATGGGCAACACTCGTGAGTTTTGCATTTCCCCAGCTTGATACGAAACAGTCCCCCGTCCCGCTACTACCCGTTCCCCCGCTTGAAACCCCTCGCGCCACTGCTACTCGAACAGATACATCAGAAAAAACGCAGTCAGACACCGCAACTACTTCTACAGAAACCACCACAACACTCACGCATACCTTACCCGAAAAGGAGCCAGCTACTGAATCATACGTCCCTGAAAAAATCGAAAATCCTGCAGATGAAAAAAGTAATTTAGAAATTGACCGCGCGCCCGTCATCCCTCAAAAATCTTGGAGTGACATCAACACCGATAGCAAGTCGGCCATCTTTAATATCCTTTGCACGAGCAATTTTGGTGGCGTATTCAAACCCGCTTCTGGCACCGGCATTATAATCAACGGGGACGGCGTCGTGCTGACCGCCGCTCATGTCGGGCAATTTTTCTTACTGAAAGACTATCCGACAAAGGGTAGTGTGGTCTGCACGGCTCGCACCGGCAGTCCTGCCAAAAATGAATACGAACTTGAGCTGGTCTATCTGCCACCCGAGTGGATTGAACATAATCTCACCAATATCACCGACGAAAATCCGCAAGGCACCGGCGAATACGATTTTGCCATTTTAAAAATCGTCCGGAGAATCGATCGGAGCTCAAAAGAGTTACTCCCCCATCCATTTCCACACCTCCCCCTCATCTCACCCGACAAGATTCCGCAAGTTGGCACCATTCTCCTCCAGAGTGCCTACCCTGCAGGATTCTTGGGTGGCGTGATCACCAATTTGTCACTCTACAATGCTTCAGCACTCACGACCGTCAACCAACTTTTTACCTTCGGCACCAGTACCCAGGCAGTCGATTTATTCGGACTTGAAGGTACCATTCTCGCTCAAAAAGGTTCTTCTGGTGGTGCAGTGATTACTGACGCGGGGAAATTGGCAGGAGTGATTGTCACCAGTACGGTCGGCACTCGCACCGATGAGCGTACTTTGCGCGCGCTCACCATCGGACACATCGACCGCACCCTTTTCAATCGAAGCGGTCATCATCTCGCAGACATTTTAGATGAAACCAACCCCACCGCCTTCGCGAAACTCTCCTACGAATTCAACACATATGTTGCGCCGCAACTTACTGCCGCTTTAATAAAAAGCATAGAAAAAAGATAGACTAATTCCAACGGCTCAACTCCGACGTAACCCGTCGGAGTTGAGCCGTTGGAACATACCGAGGCGACCGCCCCTATTTTTTAATCGCGAGGAGGGCGTCAAAATTGTCTTCTTTGCCGAGGGAGTTGTTTCGCTCAAAACCACAACGAATGCACTGATGCATAATATACATCTGCCCATTTTTTTGGAGCGCGCCGACCGGTTTCATCAATCCCTGACAGACTTCGAGCCTATCCCCCGGATTTTTGTCCACATGCTTGCTCCACAAACATTTCGGGCAATGATTGGTGTAGCCATTGCCCACCACTTGTTCACCACAATGTTCACATACAAAATCTTCAATGGTTCGGGTAAATTTTTTAGACATAGGGTTATCTGTACAGATTACTATGAGTATCGATGTCCACAAATAAAATAGTTGTCTCACCTCGAAAAATATAGACTGCTCGCAAATCGCCTGTAATATTGATACTCCACTGTCCCGCTCGATCGCCTTGCAGGGCGTGATTATTTAGAATTGGATGTGATGGAGTTTCCAGAAATAAATTCTTACGTTCCTTAAATCTTTTTCTCAATTTTGGAGTAAGTTTTATAAATTTCTTTATAAACGCTCGGTGAAGATCAAAATGCATAAAAATCAGGATTTGAGCGCATCAAGAAAAGCATCCAGTTCTGTATTTGAATCAAACGGTCCCACCAAATTCTTACCTTCTGCAATATCTTTACTAATGCGGGCAAAACGCCGCTTCACATGAGGCTTCAGTATTCCTTCTGGCTTACCCAAAGGCAACAGGGAAAAATGGACTGATTTGGTGCGGATAAATTCGCGCAGATAGGCGTTGATAACCGTCGACAAGGGCATCCCGAGATCGGCGGCTAGCTTTTGCGCCTTAATCTTTACCTCTCGATCTGCTTTAATATTGATCATGGTTTTCATATATCTATAGTATATACAATGGATGTATACAGTCAAGCGACTTACAAGTTACGGATGATGAAATCAACTCGTTCTTCGGGTGGAAGTACCGGCACATGCACCACCTCGTATCCAAATTCTCGATATGCTTTCAAAATCTCCGCGTGAATATCTTTTGCAAATTGGAGATCTTCGATCCGCGAGGTGTCGGTGACATAATCAGGCAATCGCTCAAGCAGAAATACTTTTGTATAGCGTCCGGGAGCCAAGCGAGCAATGTCTGACACCGGAAACACGTTACCCAAAACCGAATAGGCGTAACCGTCGACAATACTACGGTCCAGAAAGATTGGGATACTCCCCACCGACTCCCCCGCCCGAGTTTCTTTTTCCAGCTGTCGTGCAAACACACTATCCTGAAAAGCTTTGAGATTTTTCCACGGCAAGACATCGCTCCCCTTCGCCATCTCCCGCTCAATAATCTCCCGCGCCGTCTCATCGACGACCGTGTATCCCCTCTTTCTCAATAGCTCAATCACTGTCGTCTTCCCCACTCCCGGGCCTCCGGTAATCACAAAGGGTTTGGGCATATTTCAATGATAGCATTTTTGTCGGGGCGCCGGGAATTTCTCCCTCGACTTTTTCCTCGCCGTCGCTCAGAAAAGTCTGGGCACCAGCTCGCCTATTTTTCTTGCTAGAAAAATCTAGCTCCGCTGTTCGAATCCCGACGTAAGCCGTACCCACGGCTTACTGCGCCCCGACACGAAAAAACGGCATAAAGCCGTTTTTTTCTTAGTGTCGGGGCGCCGGGATTCGAACCCGGAGTCACTTGATCCCAAGTCAAGCATGT
>JBBTSQ010000013.1:0-10855 GCA_038078755.1 Patescibacteria group bacterium | reverse complement strand
TATCATCTTGAAAGGTCCGCCTGAAGGCGGGGGCTTTGCTCCCAAAGATGGATAGAAAAGCCCCCGATTTTGCGGAGCAAAATCGGGGGAGGTTTGTCCCCATACTTCATACTTTATACTTCATACCTCCCCAAATGGGTTGAGCCTTTAACCTAATTTCCACCCCAAACCACTAAAAACACCACATCAAAAACCGTGTCAACATTTCCAAAATGGTGTTGCTATAAAGGCACGGAATGCTCGAACGGCTCACTCCCGCACGGCTTGCGGAAGTGAGCCGTTTAGCACTTTTAGGCCTAACTAGAGCCACGCCACGGGAAAAAGTGTAGAAAATGCTCTGATAGAGCCATTTCATGAGTATTTTAAAAAGATGAAAAGAGGCGGAGTCCCGCAGGGACTCCGCCTCACCAAAACCATCAAGAAGCTTCGGCAACAAACTGTTGACCGAATCCGCAATTCTCGAGCGCAGACTTAATTCGACGAATCCATCGATCCACTCGCATCATGCGACGCTCGTTTCGAGGGTTATACACCCCAAGCACTTTTTCCTGGTCATTGCCCATGAAAAATGCCCGCAGACGGACCTTACGCAAGCACTCGCCAATCTTCCTCGGAATACGTTCAGTGATCGTGAACCAACGATTTTGAGCAGGACAGACCACGAGTCCCCTCACCGCCACCGGAATACCGT
The DNA here is from genome assembly GCA_038078755.1 of Patescibacteria group bacterium. Lineage (GTDB taxonomy): Bacteria > Patescibacteriota > Minisyncoccia > Phycocordibacterales > JBAYGS01 > JBBTSQ01. The sequence goes on along the minus strand of JBBTSQ010000013.1, from coordinate 10,164 downwards.
CAGTAATCAATTCAAGCAAGAGTTTTCTCCCTTTTTGCACCTTGCGCAAAACGATGAGACGGAGTTGGTGTTGTTTGACCTCATGCCGATGATACCGATGCTGGTCTTTCATAGAATTTCGCCTTCTCTGGGTTGTGGTTGAGAACGAACACTGCTCCGCACCGAGCGGACACATTACAGACAGTGTAAACTAACAACAGACAACTGACAACCAACAATCAGAAGGGCGATGCCTACGGCATCGCCCTTCTCTCTCTCTTATTTTCTGATTGTAAGTTGTCTATTGTTGGTTGTACATTTACTCTATCTCGTACGTAATCGTCACTTCAGACACAATCTTGTTCTCGCCCGCAGGGACATCAGGTGCAGGAGCCGATTCGGCACCGCCCAGAGCATCGTACGAAGCGGTCTTCATCATATACATCGGTCGATAATTACCGCCTTCAGAGAAATTGGTAATCTTGCCGAGCGATACACCGAGCGCTCGCGCCAAATTTTTAGCTTCAGACTGCGCGTCTGCGATCGCCCCACTCCGAGCAGTGCGCTTCAACTGATCCTCTTTGTCTACCAAAAAGGTAAGTCCGGATAGATTAGTGACCCCTATTGAGCCGAGCCCGCCGAGTACAGCGCCGGCATCGGCAATCGCTCTGATCTTCACCTCAACACTCTGCGTCACTTCATAGCCCATAAAGACTCGCTCACCGGTACTGTACCCGCCTTGAGCAGTGTATCGAGTCGGGTATTCATATCGCGGGTAGATACTATAATTGGTGGTCTTGATATCTTTTTCTGCAATCCCCTTATCTTTCAAAAAGGCGATCGCTCGGTTTGAAATATCGGTGGCCTGCTTTTGAGCATCAGCAACCTGCTTTGCCTCTCCAACAACGGAGAAAGAGACAGTGGCAATATCTGGAATAGCAATAACCTCGCCTTTGCCCGAGACCGTAATGGTACTTGGCGGTACTTTTTCTTGGCCAACCGTACGATATGCTTCCCACGCATACAAGGTCTTTACCGCAACAAAAATAGTAAGTACGATCGCAAAAACGACCGCGATCTGATGAATAAGCGCGTGTCGAGCACACCCCTCATTTCCATTAGTTTGTGAATTACAACAAAACATACAATGTAAATTATATTAATAATTAGTACCGGCAAGTATACCACCCTCTTATCGCTCAAGTCGAGATCGATAGGCAATCAAAAGGTTTTGAAATAGAGAAGCCACCGTCATCGGCCCTACCCCGCCCGGTACTGGCGTAATCGCTTTGACTTTTTTTACCACCGACTCAAAATCGACATCGCCGACAATTTTTCGGGCTGGCAACTCATCATCAAATTTTTGTCCGGCAACCGAATTAATTCCCACATCAATCACCACCTGACCTTTTGAAAAATAATTTTTGCTGATAGCGCGCGGACGGCCTATGGCCACCACCACGATGTCGCTCGCTTTCGTGATCTTTTCAACATCAGTACTCTGACTATGGCAAACGGTGACTGTTGCGCCAGCATTGAGCAAAGATAGTGCAATCGGCTTGCCCACCAAAAGTGACCGCCCGAGCACCGCAACTTTCGCTCCGACCAAAGGAATATGATAGTAAGTAAGCAACGCAAGCACCCCTTTGGCGGTAGCGGGAACATATTTCTCCCCCTTTCCCTCAAGGAGCAATTTCATATTTGCCGAATGTAACCCATCGACATCCTTGTTCGGCGAGATTTCTTCCAATACTCGAGCGGTATCAATATGGCTCGGGAGCGGGAGCTGGACGATAATACCGTGAATACCGCGATCGTCATTAGCTTCACGGATTTGCGAAAGAAGAGATGCCTGACTAATACCTAGGGCGAGCATCATATGTTCTACCGATACCCCAATATCGGTACCGAACTTTTTCTTTTGGGTGATATACGCCACCGACTCGCTCCGCTCGCCAACCTGGATAATCAGCAGTTTTGGCTTTGAAGAAAACGACCTCACTTCTTCGGTGAGTTTTGCTTTGATATGATCTCGAACGATTTTCCCATCAAGTAGCAGTGTGACCATAAGGCACTTATTGTATCCGAAATACGGGAAAACACGAAACAGTGGAGATCTCGGCCGTCCGGATCATCGATCCGGACGGCCGATTGGATGCAAAATCCCCGGAAATCGCAGAGTGATTTCCGGGGATTTTCTTTAGTCTGTAGTCTGTCGTCTGTGTTCTGTTGTCTTCCCTTCTTACTCCCCTTTCTTCTGCTTGCCCACTCGACGTCGAGAGACAATAAACACATTTGAGTATTTCTTCGGGGTACGAGACTTCTGACCCTTGCCTACCGGCTTGCCCCAACGAGTCTTGGCTCGCTTGGTACCTCGGCCTTGGCGTCCTTCGCCTCCTCCGTATGGGTGATCCACTGGATTTTGAGCACCTCCTCGCACGGTCGGTCGGATACCCAGCCATCGAGATCGTCCTGCCTTGCCGATCACCACGAGTCGATTTTCATCATTTGAGACAGTACCCACCGTTGCCCAGCAAGTCTCGGTCACCTTGCGGATTTCGGTTGAAGGCAATTTCAAATGCGCGTAGCCCGCATCGTGTGCCACAATTTCTACAAAGTTGCCCGCCCCTCGAGCGAGCTTGGCGCCACCAAATGCCTTGAGCTCGACATTGCACACAAAGGTTCCCACAGGAATATTTTTCAAAGGTAGACGATTATTTGGCACCACCGGAGCTGACGCAGACACCACAAATGTATCACCAACTTTCAAACCCTTTGGCGCAAGAATGTATCGTTTCTCACCATCTTTGTAGACCACGAGAGCAATAAAGCCAGTACGATTTGGATCGTACTCAATCGAAGCCACTTTTGCAGGGATTTCAAACTTATCAAAAAGGAAATCAACGTGTCGATAGAGACGCTTCACCCCGCCACCCTTGTGACGAGTGGTGAGACGACCATGACCGTTGCGGCCGACATCACGCTTGAAGCCTGAAGTCAGCGCTTTGTGCGGATCGTTGGTGGTGATGAAGTCGGCAAATGAGATGGTGGTCATTTGGCGACGTGGATTGCTGGTTGGTTTGTAGTGCTTCATATATGTTTATTTAAATAGCATCAATAGTATCCCCCTCTTTGAGGTACACATATGCTTTTTTAACGCCTGAAGAGAAGCCGACAATTCCCTTGCGGAACAATTTCTTGCCATAATTTCGCACAGTCGCGATTTTCACTGGAGTGACTTTGTACTGCGCAATGATTGCCTGCGCGATCTGCTTTTTGGTGGCAGATTCAGTGACTTCAAAGGTAAAGACTTTCTTTTCTGAGAGGCCGGCTGCCTTTTCAGTGATTCGAGGTCGGAGGATCACATCAGCAAATGATTGTGCGATAGCAGTGGTTGCTGTAGATACTTTCTTTGTAACAACTTTCTTAGTAACTTTCGTCGCCTTTGCTACTACAGGCTTATCAGCCTTCACTTCCTCTGTCTTTTTGGTTTTTGAGCTAAAGATTCCCATAGTAGTTTATTTAGCGAGCTTATTAATCTGCTTTTTGACCTTTGGCGCAGTGACTTTTTTAGGAGCTGAAACTTTTACAACCTTTGGAGCGGTGGTGACCACACTGACCTTCTTTCGGCCTTCACTTTTATGATTCAAGAATGCGACAGATGCTTCCGGATTCACAAAGACGACATATTTGTGATTCAAAATTGATACAGGATCGATATTGCGAACTGCGTCCAAGGTGATGTTGTTGATATTTGAGAAACTCTTCACAATAGCGGTAGTCGGCTCTGACACCGCGATGTATGCTGCGTTGTTTTTCTTTGCAGTAAGTCCACCGAAGCCTCGAATTGTAGAAAGCGCGGTGAGAGATTTCAGTGCCACCACCGTCTTCGGCTCGGTCATTCCAAAATTTTGCACAAAGAGCACTTCGCCATCCTTAAATTTCTTCGACAAAATAGTGAAGAGTGCTTTTACTTTGGTCTTCTTGTTGACCTTACGAGAATAGTTTTTCTCGTTGCGAGGACCGTGCGCCACCCCTCCACCCACCCAGATCGGTGAGCGAGTAGATCCGTGTCGAGCGCGACCGGTTCCTTTTTGTTTCCACGGCTTCTTGCCTCCTCCAGAGACTTCACCTCGAGTCTTGGTGTGCGCAATAGAATCACGCTTGTTTGAGAGAAGCGCGGTCACTGTCTGGTGCACAAGGTCACCGTTCCACGGCAATCCGAAGATTGCTTCTGGGAGCGCAATCGATCCTGCTTCCTTACCGTTTTCGTTGTAGATTTTTGTTTCCATAAAAATAAGATTAGGTAAGAATACTAGCCTCGGATTTCGAGGATTGCTCCACGAACGCCAGGGACCGCTCCTTTGACCAAGAGGAGATTGTTTTCTGCATTAATTTGTACCACCTTCAAATTTTTGACCGTGATTCGATCGCTACCCATTCGTCCGGCCATGCGCAAGCCTTTTGCCACGCGACCTCCGGCGCGACCTCCCCCAGAAATAGTACCCACTTCACGTTCTGAGTGCTTTTGACCGTGTGTTCGGCGACCGCCGGCAAAATTGTGTCGCTTCACCCCTCCTTGGAAGCCCTTACCTTTTGAGGTACCAACAACAGTCACCTCATCACCTTCTTTGAACATAGAAACGTCTATTTTATCACCTCGCTTTACCGCAATATCACTGTCGGTGCGGAATTCTCGGAGTACTTTAAAGGTACCTAAATCTTTTGAGTGTCCAGCTTCGGCTTTGGTGGCGAGTGTGGCACGCTTGGTACCAAAACCAAACTGCACTGCTTTGTATCCATCCTTTGCCATCTCACGGACTTGCGTCACGGTGATAGGGCCAGCAGAAATCACCGTCACAGGGACAGCAATGCCCTTGTCGGTGAAAATTTGAGTCATCGAAACTTTTTCTCCAATGAGGAATTTCATGATTGTTTTGAACACAGCGGTCCTACGCTTTGCGACTGGCAATTCCTAATCGCTTCGCGACGGACAGGCTGGCGGTTCTCTTAGGTAATAAAACGTCCTTTTCTGTATACTGTCGGCGTGCCCGGTAGTGAGCCTTAGCTCTACTACTTAGGGTAGTGGGAGTAGATTAGCAGATAGCAGAATCTTTGTAAAGGAGGAAAGAATTCAATGATTTAATCTACTAACATCTCTATGCAAATGACACATGGTAATATATGGCATATTTAAGAGGTAAAGGCATCAAATGATGTCTCCATTTGCACCCCCTCTTGCAAATGGAGTTCCGGACTTCTTCGGTATCATTGCCCCAACCTTCTTATAAGAGACACCCCCTTTGAATCTGGACTCAATCTTTTCAAGTAAACCTTTTGTGACCCACAATTTAAGTGTTCGAGACATTTTTATCGTATCAGCAATACCTGTAATCCCTCTAGCCTCTTTATTAGTAATACGATACCTTTCATCAAGAAACTTACTCACAGTATCCCAATATTCAATTTTTTGAAGATTAAGAAGAATAAGTAAAACGGAATTCGGTCTAAATGTTGGGGGAAAGAAAAGTGGCTCATAAAGATTTTGTTCTCTCATTGCCTTAAACATACGATCAACACCTTCTCCAATATCAAGATTAGGAGCGACCTGAAAACGATTAAGTGTACGTAAAATAAGTGGATTGCGGGCAAATCGTTCAGCTCGAATATTTTCTACCGTAATATGTCCGGGATAAGTGCCAGGGCTTTCTATCTCCACACGATCATCATAAAATCTTACCTGGATATCATCTTCAACAAAATAATTTCGATGAATAACAGCATTTGTTATTGCCTCCTGAAATGCCCATTCAGGAACCAAAAATGTTGGAGCGAACGAGGCACCATTTAACTTAGGAGGTGAACTTTTAACGATATTCTTAAAATATTGAACAGCCTGTTCGATTTGCCTCATTAAAGGCCCTTCGATCGTAAAAGGTCGAATTACAAAATTAGGCTTACCTGTATAAGTAGGCTTTGTGCCATATGTATGAGAGATCTTTATTCCACATTTACTTTTTAATGTTACTGATGGGTTTCTACCAAAAAGTAATACCCCCGCCTTTGTTAATCCGTATTTACCACTATTTCCAATAGCCAAACCATTATCTTTCAAAAATTGCCAATCATCTAACCCTGTGCTAGAAGTATCTTTTTTATATTGAGCAAGAAGATCAGAGTCTAATTCCTCAAGAGAAGATATGTTCGACTTCTCTGCTTCAAATTTAATGGCTCCTTTCTCATACTTCAGTCGCATTATTTCACTTGATCCTATCTTTACGTTTTGATGACCTTTTCTAATAAAAGTATCCCCTCGTTTAAGGGAGTGGATATCATTACTCTTTTTAATATTTAAAACCATTAATTTATCAGGTTTATCTTGAGTGTTTTGAATATCTATCTCAAATTTTGTCCACAAAATAAAAGGTGGTTCAATTTCTTTCTCAATAAGTTTAAGAAAATCCGAAACATTATCAAGATTTTCACTAATACCGATAAGCCTATTATTTCCCTCCGCCTTTCCTGGATCTTCGAGACCAATAACAATAAGCCCACCCTCTGCATTAGCAAAAGCAATAACGGTTTCCAGTAGATCAGCTGGCCTTATCGCTGCTCTTTTACACTCAAAAGTGTGCCATTCTTGCGTATCCAAAAGAAGCTTCAGAAAATCTTTATCTTGCATATATTTATTATCATACCACGCATAGTCAATATTTCCTCTAAAACAGAATGAGAAATTATTTAGGGAGAACATTGCGGAAATAGAAAAAGACCACTTGGAAGTGGTCTTTTTCTTTTCCGGCAACATCTTACGATGTTACATCATCTTCACATCAATATTCACCCCTGACGGCAAGCTCATGTTGGTGAGCGCCTCGATGATTTTTGCGTTCGGATTGACGATATCGATGAGTCGTTTATGCACGCGCATTTCAAATTGTTCTCGCGCATTTTTGTACACGAATGCAGAACGGTTCACGGTATACTTCTTGATCTCAGTAGGAAGCGGAACTGGACCCAACACCTTCACATCAAAGCGAAGAGCGGTATCCATAATCTGCTTGACCGACGCGTCAAGAATCTTACTTTCGTAAGCCCGAACTCGTATGCGCAGTCGCTGTGCAACATCCTCTTTCGGCGCTGTCTTGCGGACAGGCTTCACAGGAGTTTTAGCCACAACATCTTTTCGTGATGGATCTTTGACTGTCATAGTTTGGAGAGATTTATGATTTATGAATTATGATTTATGAATAAGTCAGGTGCATTTCGCATCCCCTCCCCATTCATGAATCGTGAATCATGAATCCTAATTCATCTTAGTTTATTTTGTAATCTTTGTTACCACACCGGCGCCCACAGTCTTGCCACCCTCTCGGATCGCAAAGCGCATCTTTTCCTCAAGTGCGATTGGAGCTACCAATTTCACGTTGAAAGTCACGGTGTCGCCTGGCATCACCATTTCAACACCAGTTGCTAGGGTCACTTCTCCAGTCACATCGGTTGTTCGGATGTAGAACTGTGGCTTGTATCCATTGAAGAATGGAGTGTGTCGGCCACCTTCCTCTTTCTTCAAAATGTATACTTCACCAGAAAATTCAGTATGTGGCTTGGTTGTCCCTGGCTTGCAGAGTACCTGACCTCGAGTCACATCTTCCTTCTTGGTTCCGCGGAGGAGCACGCCGGCATTGTCGCCCGCCTGACCATCCGGAAGAGATTTGTTGAACATTTCGATACCAGTGACCGCAGTCTTGGCGATATCACGGAGACCAACGATTTCAACTTCTTCACCTACCTTAATAGTACCTCGTTCGATACGACCGGTCACCACGGTGCCTCGGCCTTCGATTGAGAAGATGTCTTCAATAGGCATCAAGAATGGCTTGTCGATTTCTCGAACTGGAATTGGGATATAGGTATCGAGTGCATTCATCAATTCATCGATTTTTGCAACCCATACTGGATCACCTTCGATAGCCTTGAGAGCTGAACCACGGATGACCGGGGTTGCCTTGCCATCGAAACCGTACTTGTTCAAAAGCTCACGGATTTCTTCTTCAACGAGGTCGATAAGGTCCTTGTCTGGCACCATATCGCACTTGTTGAGGAATACCACGATCTTCGGCACACCCACCTGCTTTGCAAGCAAGATGTGTTCCTTGGTTTGTGGCATTGGACCATCGACTGCTGACACCACAAGGATAGCACCGTCCATTTGAGCGGCACCGGTGATCATATTCTTCACATAGTCGGCATGTCCTGGACAGTCGACGTGTGCGTAGTGACGAGCCGCAGTTGAGTATTCAACGTGCGAAATCGCAATGGTAATAATCTTTGATGGATCACGACGACCTTCTTTTTCAGAAGCCTTCGCAACCTGATCGTAACTCACAATGTTTGCAAGACCCTTCTTTGCCTGGATCGTAGTGATCGCAGAGGTCAAAGTGGTCTTGCCATGGTCCACGTGACCGATGGTGCCCACGTTTACGTGTGGCTTGTCTCGTTTAAATTCTTCTGCCATAAATGTTGATTCATTCGGAGAGATCATCGCGCGAGAACGCTCTATGAGCCCTCCACCTGAATAAATAGGCTAGCTAGTAAATAATTTAGCGCAAGAAAATACCCGCCACCACAATTTCAAAGAGAAATCGATAAGCTAGACGTTTCAAACGCGTATCCGCTATTGTAGCAGATGGAATTCCAAAGTCAAACTTTGATGGATGGCAGACTACAGAACCCAGACAACAGACAGGGAAAAGCCCCTGAAAACCAAAAGCCCCTGAAAAATGGCTTCATTTTTCAGGGGCTTTTAAGCTAAATACCTACCGATACACTTCATGATCTCCGATCGCAACACATACCACCTCTTTTTTACTAAGGTACTGAAAAACCACTCGTGTCTGGTAGTTTATAGAAAAACTGTAGTTACTTGAAAATCGGCCATGTAATTTATGAACTCTCAAAACTTGGTGGTTTTTTATATTCTTAAATAACTCAATTTTTTCAATAGCTTCCTCCTGTAAATCTTTTTCAAGTCGTTTAAACATCCGAGCAAATGTCGGTGTGTAAGCAATAGCGAGCATCTTATTTGATACGTCTCATAAGATCCCGGATATCCCCCCGTAAGATTTTACCGTCTTTTATTTCCTGTGATGATTGTAATATGGCCGCAATAGCTTCCTCTTCAGAAAGTCGCTTGAGCGCGCGACGAACCACTTCGGCCTTGTTGGCAGCATACCCATCTTTGACCTTACTGATAACAAACTTCTCGAGATCTGGTGGCAATGGCACAGAGAGTGTAGACATAGATATATGATAAATTAATATGATAATATCATATACCCTACCAGACGGGGCGTCAAGCTGACTCACCCGTATGTATTGCCTCGCCAAAATTACTACGGACGATAGACTGTGGGGGCAGATTGTTTGGTCCGGCTATTCACATTAAATGTATTGATGAGAATGTTCACCAAGCCCCAGATCGAGACCATCACAAAAAGACCCACTAAGCCATAAATGATAGAGTTGCGAGCCTCGTCCTTCTTTTCACCCTCTACTTTAATGAGCACTAAAGCAAAATACACTGTCCACGCGACCCCAAGAGCCAAGAGTATCACCACAATATCATCAATGGTATTTAGGATAAAACGAAAGATACCCCGAACATCACTTATTTCATCGCTCGTAACACCGCCATTACCTGTATTTCCAAACCCCGCGCCACCTGCGCCAGGACCTGACATTGCAAAAGCAATATTACTGACAAGCAAAAGAGAGAGTAGGACCCCCGACAAGACGACAGATATTTTCTTTATAAGACTCGTAGCCATTTTTATAAAAGGATAATGATAATTGATGCACTGTAATCAATCATACCCCCCCCCGAACACTTGCGTCAACGGACAATGGAAACGAGACAAGAAAATATAGTATAAAAATTTCAACGGCTCACCTATAGGTGAGCCGTTGAAATGCTTGCCCGTCCGTAGCGTATTCGCGAAGGCGGGGCTCTGTTGAGCCCTAAAACAGTCTTGCGACAAGACTGTTCGGGCGAACACTTTGTGTTTTAGCCACCGTACGGCGCCATCTTTGAGACACACTCATCAAAGATGGCGCTGTGTGACACCCATCTCTCGCATCATTACCATCCCCCCCTAAAACTCCTCCACTATCGGCGCCGGAGGA
>JBBTSQ010000012.1:5218-12828 GCA_038078755.1 Patescibacteria group bacterium | reverse complement strand
ACGAGAGGACCGAATTGAACGAACCTCTGGTGTATCTGCTGTCCTGCCAAGGGCAACGCAGAGTAGCTAAGTTCGGAATGGATAACCTCTGAAAGCATCTAAGAGGGAAGCCAACCCCAAGATCAGGAATCGTGTGAGGACCCTAGTAGACTACTAGGTCGATAGGATTCAGGTGTACAGCGAGTAATCGCTTCAGCCGAGAATTACTAATTGTCCGATTCTTATTAGGAAATTTGAAAATCAGTCCCAAGAAGCGAAAGCTTACGGGATGAGCGCAAGCTCCAATTATTTTGTTTCTTACCTGTTTAGAGTTTGTAGTTGAGCGCAATTCGAGAAGCAAGTGAGTACCACGACCAATCCGCCACGGCGGAGCGAGTGGACGGAGCTTGCGACAAAGAAGTGTGCCGACTATGAACTCTACATTTGAAAGTTGTTCCGTGGGTTACATTGTCCGACTGCAGCGATGGTCGGGTGTTCCCATTGCTCTCCGGCGTGAGGAGTGAAGTTCCGGGTGGTGTTCGTTTCCTCCTTTCTCGGATACCACCACCTTCGTCTCCTCCGTCGGATGAGCTTAATTTGTTCTTTTGTGTGGGGTTATAGCTCAGCTGGCCAGAGCGCTAGGACAGTAATTGTGAGGCTACAACCTTGCAGTGAATAAGCCTAGAGGTCGTTGGTTTGAATCCAACTGACCCCACTGCCGATCTTTGTGATCGGCCCATAGAATAACTTTCAAATAACGTGTTGATGATTTTGTTCTGGTGATTTGACGCGGTGGATACACCTGATCCCATTCCGAACTCAGAAGTTAAGCATCGTAGTACCAATGATACTCTTTATGGGGAAAGTAGGTAGTCGCCAGAACAAAGTAATCAACTATTTTAAAATTCGGCCGTCCGCCGTGGTGGACGGCCGAATTTACATTGTGCGACATCATTAAAATGGCTCTGCTGAGCTATTTTAAACGGCCGACCCTAGGGTCGGCCGTTGACCCTAAAAAGGCCCAGAAATCGCGGAGCGATTTCTGGGCCTTTTCCACCCTTTTTTGTTTGGTATAAGTTATAGATGCCTAGCTTTAGGGAAGTGGGTTTGGTCTGCAGTCTGTCGTCTGTACTCTGGTGTCTGTTATCTATCTTGCTCTCCATACTTTATACTTTGTACTTTTTACTATATACTTCCCTATATGGAAGGCCGTTCTATTTTTGATGAAAAGAAATTTGCGTCGCCTGAAGAAGAGCTTGCATTTCTTCGTGCACACGTCCGTGAACAACAACGGCACCGTGAAGACATCGGAGCGTTACCTGCCACATCATCCGAAGTGGCAAAAAACACTCTTGATACCTATGTTGCGCATAAAATCGACGAAGTGCTTGAACCAAGCTTTGCGATGACTCCCGCACAGGCGGAGGCAATCGTGCTCAAACTCACTCCCGAGTCTCATGATGCGACTATGGCGGAGTTACTCGCCCTCATCCAAGATAAAGGGATTAAAAACGCTCTTGCGGTGGTTGAAAAAATGAATAATCCCCATGTGACCGACGATTTTCACCGATTTTTGGTCGAATACCTCCGCGAAGGACACACAGCACTCGGCCTTTCTGAAAAGAGTGATTTATGGCGGACACTCCATCGGACGCTCTACGAAATCGCTCTCCCACACGCAAGTGGTGAAGAGGGAAAAGAGAAGACGCTTAAAGAGCTGGTGGCATCAATGGAACAATTCTATGCCGGTATGCTTTCGGTCTCGTCAGATAGTGGCAAAGACAAACAATACTTTACGCTCGAAATCGCCAATGCCAATGGCAGTGAAGAATTTGTACTCTACGCTTCGGTACCCGATGCCAAGACAGCGTTGTTTGAAAAACAGGTCTTGTCGATTTTCCCTAAAGCTCGAGTAGCGGTCAAAAATGATGATTATAATGTGTTTAGTGAGTCTGGTGTAGCTGCAGCTTCGTACGCCACACTCCTTCAAAAGCCGGCGTTTGCCATCAAGACCTACGAAGCATTTCAGCTTGATCCGCTGGCGGTTATCCTCAATACCTTTTCGAAGGTGAAAAAAGATGGCGAGGGAGTGGCGATTCAAATTTTGGTGCGACCAGCAGGGGAGCGTTATACCAAGCTATTTAAACACGCTATTGCGGAAATCGGTAAGGGTGTGAATATTGAAAAGGCGGTGGATATTCCGATCACCTTTTTTGACTCATTTAAAAAAATTGCCGGAGAATTTGTCTCGTCTGCGCCCAAAGCCAATACCCTTTCAGAAAAAAATACGTCAGATACACAGGCGATTGAGTCGATTACCCGCAAAGTGGCATCGACCATTATGGAGGTGGAAATTCGAGTGGTGGCATCGGCTGAGACAGAAGCGCGGACGCGTGAATTACTGGAACATGTTGAGTCCGCCTTCAATCAATTCACCGATACGCATGGCAATGGTTTTGGATTTGAACGACTGAAGCGGGGATCGTTGACCCGATTACTTCGTCAATTCGCTTTTCGAGATATGAATGATGGCGCAGTGATGCCTTTGAATATCGGTGAGCTGACGACCGTCTTTCATTTCCCGCAAGCCTCGGCAAGTGCCAGTGCTCCACAGCTCAAACACGCAAAAGCAAACACTGCGCCGGCCCCACTTGGTTTGCCAACCGAAGGATTGCTGTTGGGGACCAATACCCATCGTGGTCAAAGCACGCAAATTGTCATGGCTGAAGAAGATCGTCTTCGCCATTTCTATACTATCGGTCAGACAGGGACTGGTAAATCAACACTGATTAAAAATATGGCGGCGCAAGATATTAAGGCGGGTAAAGGGGTGTGTTTTATCGATCCGCACGGCTCTGATATCCAAGACTTGCTTTCGGTGGTGCCACCAGAGCGCTTCGGTGATGTGATTTATTTTGATCCGGCGTATACGGCACGACCAGTGGCGCTCAATATGCTCGAGTACGATGCCCGCTTTCCTGAACAGAAGACCTTTGTGGTCAACGAGATGCTTTCAATTTTCAATAAATTATTTGATATGAAGACTGCAGGCGGGCCGATGTTTGAGCAATACTTTAGAAATGCAGTGATGCTAGTCATCGAAGATCCGGAGTCGGGCTCGACCCTGCTTGATGTCTCTCGAGTACTGGCGGTCAAGAGTTTCCGCGATATGAAATTGGCGCGGTGCAAAAATCCGATTGTGGTTCAATTCTGGAAAGAGATTGCCGAAAAGGCCGGTGGCGAATCATCGCTTGCCAATATCGTGCCGTATATTACGAGCAAATTTGATGTGTTTTTGTCCAATGAAATTATGCGTCCAGTCATTGCTCAAGAGACGTCATCGTTCAATTTCCGGCAGATTATGGACGAGAAAAAGATCTTGCTGGTCAATCTGTCAAAAGGGCGACTTGGTGATATTAATGCCAATTTGATTGGACTTATCTTGGTCGGCAAAATCTTGATGGCGGCATTGTCGCGAGCCGATTCCTTTGGCAAAGATTTGCCCCCGTTTTATCTCTATATTGATGAGTTCCAAAACATCACCACCGATTCCATTGCCACCATTCTGTCGGAAGCCAGAAAATACAAATTGTCGCTCACTATTGCGCACCAATTCATCGCCCAGCTCGAAGACAAGATCAAGGACGCGGTGTTTGGCAATGTGGGTTCACTCGCGGTCTTCCGAGTCGGAGCGGAAGATGCGGAATACTTGGAAAAACAATTTGTGCCAACCTTTACGGCCCAAGATATTATGAATATCGACAATCGTAATGCGTATGTAAAGCTCTTGGTATCGGGGAGGACGGTAACACCGTTTAATGTCGAGATGTTTCCGCCACCGAAAGGTAATCCGGCTATTATCGAAAAGATGAAAGAACTATCCTATCTCACACACGGTCGCGATCGAGCGGAAGTTGAAGCGGCAATTATGAAAAAGTATGAGAAAAAGCCGATTGTTTCTGTCTCCCCAACAATTAATAAACCAATATAATTAGCCATATTCTATGCGTACCGAACAAACACTCGTGATTCTTAAGCCAGATAGTATACAGCGCTCGCTTGTTGGAGAAGTGATTAGGCGCTATGAGCAAATTGGGCTGAAGTTGGTGGCGATGAAAATGATGATGCCAAGCGAAGAATTGGTGGAAAAGCATTACACGATTGACCCTGAATGGATGCGGTTGGCTGGAGAGAAGTCAATCAATAATGCCAAAAAGAATGGGCATACGGTGATGACTGAATCACCGATCGAGATGGGTCAGCTAATTTTGTCGCATCTTAAAAAATATCTAACCTCCGGACCTGTAATCGCGATGGTGTGGCGCGGAGCGCACGCGGTAGCGATTGTCAGGAAACTCACCGGAAGCACCGAGCCATTGTCTTCGGATGTCGGTACCATTCGTGGAGATTTTGTACTTGACTCATATGAACTTTCAAACAAGTCAGGCAGAGCCATTCGAAATCTGGTGCATGCGTCTACGTCAGTCAAAGAAGCAGAGGATGAAATTAAACATTGGTTTTCAAAAGAAGAAATTATTGAATACTCCTACATACCAGAGCAAGTCTTGTATTAAATTCGTTAGGACAAATACTCTTCTGTTTGTCTATATTCGTTTTCTAACTGGTCTCGCCTTAAAATCCAACAAGAAAGGCCTGTAATACCGCATACGCATAGTCCACTTTTTGTGCACAGTTTGTACACCTTTTTATTTGACTTATTTGTAGACAATATTTTGGTCGGGAGTAAAATTGAATGAGGGTTGTGTTGTCCCTATACATTTATCTTTAAGGAACATAAATTGCGATGCATGATGTGAGTACTCATGTACTCCAAGATCAGCATTTGTTGAATGTTCCACTCTATAAAAAACTGGGACTAAAACCTCCAATCCCTCCTGTGTACTACCCTGAAGGCTCCGGCCACAGGGTAGTCACATTTTTAAAAAATATGTCACAATGCGTAGCTGTGTATTGCGCTCAAAAACCATCGGCGTATAATTATCTGTAGGATCGTGTTTAGTATTTTCTAGATATAAAAAATTCGGGAGTCCGAATCATGCCGTGCCTTGGCACTGGCGTTGAGGACACCCACCTAGTTTCTAACTAGGTAATACTAATCGCGATCCTATTAAATCACCCCATCTGCTTTGTTGTCGGCTCCGTCCGCTCCCGCAATGTATTAGATATACATTTTGGTCGCGATACTCCCCGACGCCTCGCATCTGGGGTAATTTAATTGGATCGTTGATTCTATCAAAGACCCCTGCCTTGGCGGGTGTTTTTAATTTTGCTCTCTAATTAGAACTTATAATTTAGAAATTAGGACTTTTCTCGTCCTGTTGTTAGTTGTCTGTTATAATCTCCCCATGTCCCTTTTCAATATTACCTTTGCCGGAGGCGCGGGCACAGTGACCGGTGCCAATTTTTTGCTTAAAACCGCCGACTTTTCAGCACTGATTGATTGCGGATTACTTCAGGGAACAAGTGACGCCGATCGAATCAATGCCGCTTCGTTTAGCTATGATCCGCGATCGGTTCAGTTTCTTTTTGTCACGCACGCCCATATGGATCATATTGGCAAAATTCCAAAATTAGTCAAAGACGGCTTTTCAGGAAAAATATATAGTACGACGATCACTAAAGAAATCGCTACCGTGATGCTCGACGATGCACAACAGCTACTCGATGATCTTGCGAGAAAGCAGGGTACCCTACCACTGTATGACAAAAAAGATGTCGAGAAAGCTCTCACGCTGTGGGAAGGTTTTGCTTATCACGACAATATCTCTCTTCCAGGGAATGTGTCGGTGTTTCTCAAAGATTCAGGACATATTTTGGGATCAACAATGTTTGAATTTTCAATCGGTGCGGAAAAAGTGGTGTTTACCGGAGATTTAGGCAACAGTCCGACACCGCTCTTGAAAGACACCGAGCCGGTCACGGATGCAACCTACATGGTGATGGAAAGTGTGTATGGTGATAGGAATCATGAGCCGAAAGATGAGCGAGATCATCGATTTGCGGAAATTGTTCGTGAAGCTATGGCGCGAGGGGGGACATTAGTTATCCCCGCATTTTCTCTCGAACGTACACAGGTGATTGTGTATGAACTTAATAAATTAGTTGAATCAGGGAAGGTGCCGTCTGTGCCGGTGTTTTTAGATTCTCCGCTAGCAATTAAAGTTACTGAAATCTATAAACGTCATCGACGAGAATTTAATTCTGGAGTACAAAGTGAAATTGCCGATGGAGATGATATCTTTAAATTCCCGCGATTGAAATTCACCGTCGACGGCTTTGATTCGCGGGGGATCGAAAAGACTCCGGGGGCCAAGATCATCATTGCCGGAGGTGGTATGTCACAGGGTGGTCGGGTGGTTAATCATGAAAAACATTTTTTGCCAGATCCCAAAAGCACTATTTTGCTTGTAGGGTTTCAATCGCTTGGTACAGTAGGTCGGCTAATCCAAAATGCGGGTAAAGAGGTGGTGATTAATGGCGAAAAAGTGCCGGTGCGTGCCAAGATCGAAATGATCGCAGGCTATTCATCTCACAAGGATTCGGATGGTCTTGTGGAATTTGTGGAACAAAGCGCTTCGACACTTAAAAAAGTATTTGTGGCGATGGGTGAGCCAAAGTCGTCTTTATTTTTAGCACAGAGACTTAAGGATTATCTGGGAGTTGAAGCGGTGGTGCCGGAGGCGGGGGAAGTGTTTGAAACCGAAGTATACCGTGTAAAGTAGGAAGTATGAGAACACAGAGTAAAAACTTGTAACCAACAACGCACAATCAGAGGGAAGAAGAAAATTTCTAATGGAGAGACAAAAGCCCTCGAAATTGCAAAGCAATTTCGAGGGCTTTTAGTTGTGATTTTTTGGTTTAACTCGCTTTCGCCATTACTCGCTTCATTGTTTCGGGATATTCTGAAACTAAAGTCGAGAGAATCTTTCGGTCAACTAAGATATTTTTCTTTTTCAAAGCGCCGATCAACTTGCTGTATGAGGTGCCGTTGGCTTTGGCAAACGCCCCGATACGAACATTCCACAGCCTTCGGAAATCACCTTTCTTGTCTCGTCGATGGGCAAAAGCGTAGGCTCCGGCGTGGAAGATCGCTTCCTGCGCGGCGCGTTCGTTGGTGCTTCGGCGGAAACGGTAACCCTTTACTAACTTTAAAGTATTTCGGCGGGTTTTGAGCGCGTTTACGGCTTTTTTGACTCGGGTCATGGTAGTTTAAAAAATAAAATAAGTTCTAATGAGAGGCGGGAAGGAAACGAGCCTTGGCTTTGTTGCTCATATGGATGAGCACCGATCGGCCCTTTGCCATCTGGGCATTGCGGCTCTCCTTGGCATTGAAATGATTTTGACCGGCTACTCGAGCAACAAGCTTGCCATTTTTGGTCACTTTGATGCGCTTACTGTAAGATTTGTTGGTTTTCATAGGGTTTAGGGCTAAATCAATTTTGTCAGACAAAATTTATCGCCCGAATCTCGCGAAGGCGAGTATTTTAGGGCCTGTTTGTATGAGAGTCTATCTTAGCAGATTGAGGAAAGAAGTCAAGGTAATTAGACCCGAAGACAAATCAGACCTGTCAGATGAGAAGACCGAAGGGGAAGAGGGGGGGGGGGGGGCG
>JBBTSQ010000012.1:0-5208 GCA_038078755.1 Patescibacteria group bacterium | reverse complement strand
AGACCAGAAGGGGAGAAGAGTGGTCGCGAAGCGGCCACTCTTCTGGATTTTTCCTGTCTGACTCGTCTTCTGGTCTGACAGGTCTTCTGTTCTGTATTTAGCCCTTCTTCCTCTCAATAATCGCAGACAATCCCTTTAGGCTTTTGGTCGGTGGCTCGACCACTACAAAATCCTCGGTAATGAATTTCAAAATGCGTTCCATACGCTCCTTCAAAAAGTCGATATTCATATATTTCGATCGGCCGATAAGGAAGAGATCCATCTTGATGCGATGACCTTCGCGGAGCCATTCAGAAGCGCGCTTCGCCTTGAGAGCAAGGTCATGGTCGCCGGTACCGATTTTTACTTGCAAGGTTTTGAGTTCAATAACATGCGCTTTAGCCTTTGCCTGCTTTTCCTTTTTGCTTTCGAGATACTGGTACTTACCAAAGTCCATAATTTTGGCGACCGGAGGGACGGCGTTTGGAGAGATTTCGATGAGGTCGAGCTCGAGTGCTTGTGCTTGCTTGAGCGCTTCGGCAAGCGGGAGGACACCGAGGTTAGCGCCATCTGCTCCGATCACTCGGAGTTCAGCTGTGCGAATTTGATGATTGATACGGGCTTTAGGGGTACTCACAGGTCAGTGTTTATGATTAGGCGGTTATTCTAGCACGAATATGTGGGACAGACAACGGGGGGGGGGTAGACCCGAAGACAGGCCATCTTATCTATCTCGCTTTAGTTGTGTTATCCTGTGTGAATAGTTATGAATGACATCAATATCGTAAATGCTACAGGTGAACGTGTTGGCGCTATCGATAAGCTTGAGGCGCATAAGACAGGCACACTCCATGAAGCTTTTTCTATCTTTGTGATCAATAAAAAGGGCGAAATACTCTTGCAACGAAGAGCGCTTCATAAATATCATTCAGGTGGATTGTGGACTAATACCTGCTGTAGTCATCCGCGAGTGGGGGAAAAAATAGAGGAGGCAGTACATCGGAGACTTATAGAAGAAATGGGCTTTGATTGTGAGCTTATCGAGCTCTACGCTTTTGTGTACAAAGCAGAAGGCTTGGCAAACGGTTTGATTGAACACGAATATGATCACGTCTTTGTTGGGCGAAGCGAGGCGGAAGGTCTAAAAATTAATCCGGAAGAAGTGCACGAATACAAATGGATTTCGTTTGCTGATTTGAAAAAAGATGTCAACGCACATCCGGAAAAATACACCGCCTGGCTCAAGATTATTTTGGAGGCTAAAACATTTCCCTTCTGAGGGGAAATGTACGCCCTAGGGCGTACGGGTACACCCGGGCTAGCCCGAATATTTTGTACTCAAAATGTTTTAGGGGGAGGGTGGGGGAGGAAGTAGATAAATTGTAAAGCTATTGCTTTTTAATTTTATTGAGGATATCCTGTGTCTGGAAGGGTGGCAGCAATGCTTTGGATCAGACCACAACGTTCGGGGATTCCCGCGGGATGAAACGAGCGAAAAATTATGGTCCAATGTCGATTGGGACGACGCGAAAGTCCGATGCCGGGTGTATTTCTGGTGTGGTGAAGTACTCATCATACTGTGGGGAACTAAGCGGCGTGTACACGCAAGGCACCCACAGCGCAGGGTTGTTCTAGACCCCTTCCATAAACCGTATGGTTCACCCAGCGGTTTTTTTGTTTAGATAGAGACGGCGGGACGCTTCGCTATCTCACTCGTCCCTCGATACCTCGGGACTCTTTAGAGTCAGGAATCATTTTTTGCTAAAAATGTTCCCGACCCGGACTCGGCTCGTCAGCCTCCGTCTCTAAAAACCTTCATTTCTTCGGTTTTTAGCCCTCGGTTTCTAACACTCGAAGACTCGCTGTTTTCCTCCACGGGAAACTCCCGTTTCCCGACCCCTTCCCGGTTCGATTCCGCACATCTCCACAGCAAACAAGACCACCTAAAAAGGTGGTCTTGTTTTTTCAACGCTGTGGAGATGCGCGGAATCGAACCGCGGTGCAAGAGAATAGTTAATACTGGATCTACATTGTATAGCTGATTTTTTCTGTGTGAGCAGATTTAAGCGAGTGTGATATTGAATGAGCAAAACTCATAATCGCCGATTCCCTTAGTTTCGAATCCATCTCGGGAAATCAGATAGATTCTAATCCACTATATAACACTGGGTCCAAACCCCGTGGAGGGAGCTCGGTCAATGTCGCTTAGGCTAATGCGTAAGCGAAAGCAAGATCCTTGGCACCAAAAAATGGTGACACAATAGATTTAGCTTTAGCAACTGTTTTTGCAGTTACGATTTCCATCAGATTTAGGAGGTAATGGAGCTCCACAATGCGCAATACTACATAGTTCTCCTGTCTAGGCCGATCATCCCCCGTGAGCGAAAAAATTTTATTTTCGCGCTAGCGGGGGATCCTAACAGGATGATTCTTGTAAGAACTTAGGTGGTTGGATGTAGTCCGAGGCGCGAGCTCGGTTTGCGACTAAGGTGTATATGACATACACCGCAGGAGCAAACGAGCGAAGCAACAAAGGAATACGCCAACCGCGTAAGTTCTTTATTCGTTTTTCAAAGTGCGCTGGATGTGTCGTTCGGTGTCGCGCTTCTTGATTGTCTCGCGTTTATCAAACTCCTTCTTTCCGCGGACAATGGCGATAGATACCTTGACTTTTCTCCCCTTATTATATACCGAAACAGGGATAATTGTCAAGCCTTTCTTGGATTCTTGAGCGGACAGCTTCGTGATCTCTGCTTTAGTGAGCAAGAGCTTGCGATTTCGCTTTGAGTCATAGCCCTCTGGGGTGTTTTTCTCTTGGTACGCAGGGAGGTCGAAATTGATTAAAAAAGCTTCGCTTCCGCGGAGGGTGACGTATGATCCATCAAGTGCTCCCTTGTGTTCACGCAAGGCTTTGACTTCGAAACCGAGCAACTCAATACCTGCCTCGAAACTTTCGAGGATTTCATAATTAAACCGTGCTTTTTTGTGAGTTACTAGGGTAGTCATAGGCATCTACAACCTCAACAAATTTTCTCTTATTCTCCCTTTACTAAAGGGACCGTCCACAGGTGCCTATCACAAACGATAGGCTCACTGCATTCTGATGCAGGAGGGATTTGTACTGAATTCAAACTCCTCCGTCTCGAAGACTCGACTGCCTCCTTTAGTAAAGGAGGAATAAGATGTTACTTGCGGAAGTTTTGTAATAGTAACAGCTCACCTCTGCTTTGACAAATGTATTGTATATGGTATCTTTATGTCGGAATCGTTTTTTACATACTCAGGAGAAAAGGAAACAAAATGGATGCACAAATGGTAGGAGGAATTAGCCTGGTGGTAGTTGCCGGGGGGTTGTTTTTTCGTGATCGGCATCTCAAGGCAAAATTTCGGGGATGTCGGTGCTGTGGAAGAACGCACGTTGCGCGGACATTCAAAATGTATCCGATCGTCGGGTCGCCGGGGGTTGCTCAAGTTCTCGTATCTTTGTTTGATGGGCCACCCCTGATCACTACTATTGCAATCAAGGATGGTCGTGCAGCCTTTACTGTCTACAAATTTTGTGATTGCAAACATTGTGGACATTTCGCCATGGTGGAGTCATATGACAAATGGTTTACTTTGCCAAGTTTACGCCATAAGGCACACAGTGAACCGCAAGTCTTTACGCACGATCCGTGTCTTTTTGAGCGTGCTAATCTTGCTCCGTGCAAGACACTGAACTTCAATTTTCATCCGAGCGTGTTGGGTGAAGCCACTATTGAGGAGAAACTCTGGGGCTTTCGTTGCCCGTTTCGAGAAGTGGCTACCACTCCTTCAAGCTCCTAAGCTGATTTCGCAAGGCCGTCCGGCATAGTTTTGGACGGCTTTTTCTTTATTAAAAAGTATGATATATTGTGACACTCATTATTATGCATACACCACGCTCTCAAGACGACTTAAAAAACACTGGAAAAAAACGCTTTTCACGCAAAAGCGGTTCGAAATTGCCTGAACCCAAAGGAATCTGGAACCAGATCAGCACCGGACTGTTGATCTTGTTCGTCATTGTCTCTATTTATTCAGCCGTGTCTGATTACCAGAAAAAGATTCCTCATATTCCGATTTCAGAAGTAGCGAGCGATATGGCAAAAGGGCAGGTAGCTTCAATCGAGGTGAAAGGTGATACCTTGTCGATTGTGTACAAGTCAGGTGAAGAAAAGCAATCAAAAAAAGAGACTGAATCAACCCTTTCCGACACTTTTGCAAATTACAAAGTGCCGTTAGACAAGCTTTCAGCGGTAAAGATTGAGGTGAAAAACGAAAGCGGACTAGGATATTGGGTGTTGAATATATTGCCATTTTTGCTACCGATACTACTTATTGGCTTTTTCATCTGGACACTGTCTCGACAAATGAAAGGGGCGGGCATGCAAGCCTTTACCTTCGGCCAGTCAAAAGCTCGTATTACCTTTCCATCAGATACCAAACAGCAAGTAACCTTCAAAGATGTGGCAGGAGCAAAAGAGGCGAAGCAAGAGCTGTCTGAAATTGTAGACTTTTTGAAAAATCCGAAAAAGTTTTTGGAGATTGGCGCGGTGATCCCGAAAGGTATTTTGCTAATGGGTGCGCCGGGTACTGGCAAAACACTACTTGCTCGAGCAGTGGCGGGGGAGGCGGGCGTCGCTTTCTTTTCCATCTCTGGGTCTGAATTTGTGGAAATGTTTGTGGGAGTCGGCGCATCGCGTGTGCGAGATCTTTTCCAAATGGCCAAAAAAGCATCGCCGGCAATTATTTTCGTCGATGAAATCGATGCGGTGGGACGAGTGCGAGGGACGGGAGTTGGTGGTGGCAATGATGAGCGCGAGCAGACATTGAATCAGATTCTCGTCGAGATGGACGGTTTTGAGCCAAATGAAAAAGTGATTGTGATGGCGGCAACCAACCGACCGGATGTACTCGACCCTGCCCTGCTTCGACCGGGCCGATTTGATCGTCGAGTGACCATTGATTTGCCAGATCGAGCCGACCGAGAAGCGATTTTGACTATTCACTCTCGAAAGAAACCATTTGCGGAAGATATTAATTTGAAAGTAATTGCCGAACGCACTCCCGGTTTTTCTGGCGCCGATTTGTATTCGTTGATGAATGAGGGGGCGATTTTGGCAGCGCGCGAAAATCGCACCAAAGTGGCGCAGTTTGATTTGATCCGCGCGATTGAAAAAGTAATGTTGGGACCAGAGCGCAAGAGTC
>JBBTSQ010000011.1:17136-18950 GCA_038078755.1 Patescibacteria group bacterium | reverse complement strand
TCGCTCGTCGCTGAAGACAGCGACACCCTGCCCGCTCGGCTCCTCGCCCTGCTCTGATTACTCATTCTCGTTCACGGATAACCGTTACGCAATAATTGTGCTTAGTAAGTAATAAAGTTTTGCCTCGTCCGTACCCTTCAGCAAGCCGTACCCTCGAAGACGAGGGCGGGTATTAGGCGAGGCAAGACTTTATTCTCTCTGATTGTGAGTTGTTAGTTGTATGTTGTTTGTTATACTCATATCTATGCCTTCCCAAAAATCGTACAATGTCTTTACCGTCTCCATCTTGGGCTTCCTCTTCACCCTTCACGCCGTCTTCCCTGCCTATATCAGCTCAACATTTCTCGCACAATTTACCGGAGAAGAATCGGTGGGGTTGGTTTATAGTGTGAGCGCCATTCTAGCCATCGTGAGTTTCTTTGGACTGTATCGGGTCCTCAATCGAATCGGGAACTACCGAACCGCTCTCCTTCTGATGAGTCTCGAATTTATTGCATTAATTGGACTTTCAGTTTTCAATTCTGGATGGTTGGTCATTCCTCTGTTTGCAATTATTTTTGTGGCGGTGGCCCTAGTCGGATTCAACATTGATTTATTTCTCGAAGAAGTCTCGAACGAAAAGGCTACCGGAAAGATACGCGGGCAGTTTCTTACCGTGGTCAACATTGCCTGGATTGTCGCCCCCATACTTACCAGTATGATTATGACCAACGGTGACTACTGGAAAATTTATCTTACCGCAGCGATTGTCCTCCTTCCCACCATCTACCTCACCCACCATAATCTGCGAGGCTTTATTGATCCAAAATACCCGAAGATTAACCTCAAGACCACTATCCGCCAAATTAAAAGCGATACAAATATTTTCGGCGTGTTTGTAGTGAGCTTCCTAATGCAGTTCTTTTTTGCTTGGATGGTCATTTATACCCCACTCTATCTCCACGACCACATTCATTTTAGCTGGAAAGAAATTGGGACGATGTTTAGTATTATGCTCTTGCCATTTGTGTTTATCGAACTTCCCTTGGGTAGACTAGCCGATTCACGATTCGGTGAAAAAGAAATCATGTCTATCGGGTTGATTATTGTTGCGCTATCGACCGCCATGATGTCGTTTGTCGTCGATGCTAATGTTGTATTGTGGACCGCCCTGCTGTTTACCACGCGCGTCGGAGCGGCGATGATCGAGATTATGACCGAAACCTATTTCTTTAAAAAGATATCTTTGACACAAGCCAATATTACTAGCGTCTTCCGAGCAGTTCGCCCGCTCGCCAACGTCGTAAGTCCGATTATTGCCATATTACTGCTACCGATTATCTCCTTTAAATTTATTTTTGCCGTGTTGGGATTGATTATGTTTTTGGGATTGCGCTACAGCCTCGCGCTAGAAGACACAAGATGATCTGGAAATACCTAATTCCTAAATTATAATTTCTAACAAAGAGAAAATCCCTAGCAATTTCTAGGGCTTTTCTCTATCGGGGATTAGAAATTAGAACTTAGAAATTTTCTATAGCATCTTATGTTCTTTCAAAAATATCTCAATCGCTTGGGCATCTGTATCAGCAAGAATTTCGCCGTCAAGATCAAGAGTCGGGGTCTTGTTTTGCCCTGATTTTTTCACCAGCTCATCGAAATAGGCTTTGTTGCCAAGTACTTCTCGTTCTTCAAAAGGCACGTCATGACTTCGCAAGAAACGAAGG
This sequence comes from Patescibacteria group bacterium, assembly GCA_038078755.1. Lineage (GTDB taxonomy): Bacteria > Patescibacteriota > Minisyncoccia > Phycocordibacterales > JBAYGS01 > JBBTSQ01. The sequence continues at coordinate 17,244 of JBBTSQ010000011.1, read as the reverse complement.
GCTTCGAGACACCACGGACAGCCTGTTTTTGTGTATAAAATTATCATCAGATAATTTTAACACACAACTCACAATGAACAACTGACAATAAGAAGGGGGGCGCGCCGC
>JBBTSQ010000011.1:0-17126 GCA_038078755.1 Patescibacteria group bacterium | reverse complement strand
TCCGCTCGCCCCTTCTTATTTCTCTCTTTCGTATCCCCTCTGATCGTAAGTTGTCAGTTGTAAATTGTTAGTTTTTCTTTGCTTCGATCATCATAAAGAGTGGGAACTCTTTTCTTGCCCTATCCTCCATCACCTTCTTTGGTCCCGCTTCGGACACCTTGTGGGACATCCACTCTTCTAGCCGAGTAATTGCAAAACCATTTTTAGTCAACGCCTTGAAAAAGACTTGGAGTGGTCGATGAAAAGAAATCGTGGTTACTTTTTTACCAGAAGCGGAGGGGTGCATATCAATCTCCACTCTTGATTCAGACATATACCCGTCTACTCTGCGATATTGGAGCAGTGTTTGCTCATCAATCCCCCAACTGCTTCGTTTCGGGATTCGAAAAGCGGGATGGTTAAGGACCACAACCACCGTCCCTCCCGGTTTGAGTACCCGAGCCACTTCAGCACAAGTCTCGTTTAATTTTTCAATATTTTGGATGGCGAGTATACAGATCACCGCATCAAAACTATTCTGGGCGATACCCAAGAGATTGTCTGACTGACATGTGTGAAATTCGACAGCTGGGGAGGATTGCTTCTTGGCGCGAGCGATCAGATCAGACGAGGCGTCGACACCATGTACCATAGCTCCAGCTTCATGAAGTATTCGGGAAAAATACCCCTGCCCACAAGCAAGATCGAGTATTCGCTTGCCCGAGACCATTCCAAGTATACGCAACAGATTTGGGGCAATTACTTGTGCTTGATAGCTATCCTGATCTGTTTCAAGCAGTACGTCATACCAGCTTGCAACTGATTGCCACGACGTATCAAGTGTCTTCTTTTTTTGAGGTGTATCCATAGTAATTATTCATCGACTGCATCCGAAGTCTTAATTTCGGCATACGGAGTTAAAAATGGCAGTAGCATGGTGAGCGCTTGATCTCTTGATGGCTCTCCTGATGGATTATCTTTTTGCAAAATCAATTTACCGACACCCCTGTGGGTTGTCGAAAATGTCAGCTCCGCTCGAAACGGCACAAATGCTTCCGTCATCCACTCGTCTTGAGCGTAGGCAATACCTGAAGCAATCGTTTTTCCATCTTGATCAATAAGTCTCACCGGAAAAGACCCCTCAAAAAACCACATCCCCAGCGCAAACCCCTCAATCATCAGCGGACTGGTGATATACATACTTGGACGAGGAGTGGTCACTCGAATCATATCGAGAAGAGACTCTTCATTGGTGACAGACTCTGTGAAAGAACGTCCGTCGGGTGTCACACAAACTCTAGGAAGCGTATCAGAAATCTTCCCCACACCTTCACAGTGTGTGAAAGTTAGAACAGGAACATCGGTTTTATCTGTCCGACCAATATCAAAGGCAAAAAAAGCCCATACCACCACAAGGAATAGTGCCACGACTATCAGGGCTTTTGGTAAAGAGATCATAGATACGTATAGTATCAAATGAGACCGATTTTGGGTAGGAAAAAGGACTTTGCCAGATACCGTACCGTACCCCTTGCCTTTATATTTGATTTTGGTATAATAGAAAGTAGATTAGTGTATTCCTTTAAGGGAATCTCGTGAAATTCCTCTTGCGAGACCCTTGCCTGTGTGCTGATCCCGGGGCGTGCATTCTCCGATTCAGCGCACAGGCTTTTTCTTTGCTTAGATCTTAGAGACAGACAACATTGAGAGACCGGCAACTGACTCTACTGCACAGTGAGAACAGTACGCCTTATCAGGATCTGGCTCACACTGCTCGCAACAGATAAAATGATCGTGACAGGCGAGGTTGGCACAATTGACATAGCGTTCTGCCTCTTGTTGACATCTTCCACAACGGCCCACCACCCCATTTCCCTTCCCATCCTTGCCATAGCCGATCGCATTGCGTCCATCAAAAACATAGAGCTTGCCTTTAAACATCCCGTACGGAAACTTCTCGAGATATCGTACCATTCCGCCATGAATCTGATACACCTCTTTGAAGCCGTTTTGTTTTAAAAAAGCTGACGCCTTTTCACACCGAATACCTCCGGTACAGACCGGCACCACTTTTTTATTTTTATATTGCTCCAGCGCTGGCAATACCTGCGCCAGATCTCGAAAATTCTTCATTGGTGGCAATACCGAACCGTCAAAATGTCCTACCAAAAATTCGTAGTCATTTCGCATGTCGATCACCACCACATCATCATGTGAAAGACGCATCTGCTCGAATGCTTCCGGCTCAAGATAGGTGCCGGTCATCTTTTTCGGATCAAGATTGACACCCCAATAACTCGACACAATTTCTTTACGCACTTTTACCGATAATCGGGGAAAAAGCTTCCCCGTCCCTCCACTGTATTTAATATCAAGATCAGTAAATCGCGAGTCAGCACGCATCACCCGCACATATTCAGCGACCGCATCAGTACTGCCCTCGAGAGTAGCGTTGATCCCTTCAGACGCCACGATTGTTCGGCCAGTCATACCGAGCCGACCACAGAGCTCTTTTTGCGAAAGCATAAGAGCAGTCGGGTCGGCAATCGGCACGTATTTATAAAACAAAAGCACTTGAAATTCACCATCACTATTCATAGTGAGTAAAATCTAGCACAGATTGACCAAAAAATCACGTTATCACTACCGAGCTAATTCCCGAAAAAGCTCCAGTTGTGGAGAACGGCTCACTGGTTTGGGTTGAGCCTTTAAAAAACGGCTCTACAGAGCCTCGCCACAAAACGAACGGCTCACTGGTTTTGCCAAAAAACCAGTGAGCCGTTGTCCTAAAAGTCCCGAAATTGCTCCGCAATTTCGGGACTTTTTCTTCTGGTTGTGAGTTGTCAGTTGTCAGTTTTTTATCCCAGTTTACAAATCTACGTTCCGGACCACTTCCGCCACAATGGTGGTCAGATTATCTTTCTTAATTGTGCCGTAGATGCGCACCGTATCATCGATTAGAAAGCGCTTGAGTCCCACCGCCGCTTTTTTGCGATTCATTACCTCAGTCTTTTCATTCATCTCAACTGTGTAATTTTTGCCAGAAATAGTGAGCACCATCACCGCAGGCAGTGTCGTGCCGGAAATACTGCGCAAGGTGCCCTGAAAATTACGCGGTTTAAAAACCGACTGATCCTGATGGAGCCTGATCGCGTCAGCAGTCAAAAGCTTGGTGACATGGTTATAACTACCTGTGGCAGACGTTACTCGTTCACCGACTGAAAGTCGATCAAAACTCGCTCCAATAACGCCTTTGATAATAGAGGTCGAGGGACCGACAGCCACCGTAAGAACATTCCCCGAAGCAGTCTTTATGGTGAAGGCTGTAGTGGTAGTTGAAATGGTGGTAATCACTCCCGCAAACTCTGCCTTATCGGTTGCAAGCGACCAGTCTTTGATCTTTTTCGCCACCACGGAGATAGAATCCGAACCGGCTAAAAATTCGCCTTCGACAGAGATAATGTCACCGGGCCGTATCTCGGCCACTGAAGTACTGGTATCAAATCGTCGAGTCACCTTTGTATTCTCATCGGTACGGACAATCCATCGCATTGACGAATTCCCCCACATACTTCGTGCATAGAAAGTGGTGCCTGCGACCTGAATCACCTGTGCTCCATGAAGGATCATTTTACCATCATCGGTAATGTGGACTTCAAGGGTTGAGCCTACCGACTTCGGATCGACTGTGGCGAGGGGGTTTTCTACCGCAAAAGCACCAGTAACCCCGACAAAGAGAGTGATTATCAGCACCAAAAGACTGCCGAGGCATCTATTTCCAACGTATTTCATAGAGACCTACTGTACCATATTCATCTTAAAGAAGCCAGTTTTTTGCTTAAAAAAGTGCAGGATTATAGTGTCTGTAGGTACTCTCCGTACCCTTCTGCTACTATCTTGTCTTTTGGCACAAACCGCATAGCTGCTGAATTCATGCAATAGCGTTTGCCTCCGCGATCTTTTGGACCATCATCAAATACGTGCCCCACATGTGAATCGGCATATCGAGACCGCACTTCCACCCTTGTTCCAAAAAGAGATCGGTCTTCACGCAAAACTACCGCATCTTCGGTAATTGGTTTTACAAACGATGGCCATCCCGTACCCGAATCATATTTATCTCTTGAAGAAAACAACGGCTCACCCGAAACGATATCGACATATATTCCTTCTGCTTTGTTGGTATTGTATTCATTATCGAATGGTCGTTCGGTCCCCTCCTCCTGTGTCACTTTGTATTGGAGTGGCGTGAGTCGTTCGCGCAATACTGCGTCCGACGGTCGCACATATCGCATCCAATCTGTCTTGCCCGTCATGGCAACATTCGGTCGAGCAAACAGTCCCGCCTTGTCTCCCCAATGTTTTTTAATAAATGCATCTCGGCCGGAAGCGTTTCGGTAGTAGGTGTATCTAATTGGATTCTTTTTGTAATAATCCTGATGATACTCTTCTGCCGGCCAAAATACATCTCGAGATAATACCATGAGCGCAAGTGGTTTTTCATACACACGCAACCCGTCAATTTCAGAAATCACCTTTTCTGCAATTTGTTTCTCCTGATCGTCTCCATAATATACGGCTGGCGCATATTGAAAACCTCGGTCATAAAAAGAGCCGAGAGCGTCGGTGGGGTCACTGTGTTTAATTAAGTGTTCAACCAAATTATCAAAACTGACTTTTGCTGGATCGTACGTGACCAACACCACTTCTCGATGTCCCCCCTCTGCATAATTCCCATATTCAGGATTTTTGGTACTACCAGAAGTATATCCGGAGACTGCAGAAATCACTCCATCAACTTTTTCAAGATCTGCTTCAACACACCAAAAACATCCTCCGGCCAAAAGTGCTGTTGCTTTTGTTTCTACCGACGCTGTCTCTGATATAGTCGATCGAGAATCAATAGAAGTCGCTGTATCTTTCCGCCAATCATAAAATAACACCCCTGCGACAATCGCGCACAGTAAACACACCACCCACCAAATAATACCGACTTTTTTCATAGCACCTATTTCCATAAATCAAGAAACACCCCAATATAATGCACCACCACATACAAAAAGAAGACGTACCCGATCACCCCTGCGACCACCGAAAGAGCAACGATGTTGATAATCTCATTACGTCTGCGTTTTGCTTCATCAATGGTGCAAATGCCTTTTGATCGCCTAAAATACAGCACGAGTGAGACCACGAGGGCGAGTAATCCAGCAATCCGAAAGTACCATTTGTAATCACCGTATAAAGTATCCGCGAGAGATGACGCAAAACCAACCGTCCCTACGCCAAACAGCACCAAAATTATCGGCGATAGACAACACAAAGAAGCTACCACGACCGGCAAAGAACTGATTTTAAATATATCTTTTATGCGCATAGATAGTTCAATGGTGAACAAATAATGTGTTAAGTATAGCATAGAAATGTGGTAGGATAGACTTATGAAAAAGATAATATACGGCATCGTTATTGTGGCGATCGCTCTGTCAGGTATCTATTATTATATTACCCGTCCAGTATCTGCGCCGAGTATCCCGCAGACAGAAGTAGCGGCAGAGATGGCATCAAGCTATCCAACCTATACCATTGGTACAGGTTCCGTCGCTGAATTTAGAATCGGTGAAGAACTTCGAGGCAAGCCGTTTATGGTAGTTGGTGTGGCTGATATGCTTTCTGGCACCATCACCCTTTCTGAAAATCCGACACTCGAGCGAGTACTATCGATTGGCGAGATTAAGGTAAACGCGCGAACATTCAAGACAGACAGCACACAGAGAGACGGCGCCATTGCGCGCGCAATTCTAAAATCAGAAAATCCAGAGTATGAGTTTATAGTATTCACTCCGACCGAAGGCGCCGAGATAGCAGTAACACCAGACGGATCATTTAGTGATTCACTTTCAGGCACGTTGACTATCGCGAGGATAAGTAAGCCGGCAATATTTAAGATAACCGGCACGGCATCTGCTGATTCGCTTGCGGGCATTGCCGAAACAACTATCACCCGTAGTGATTTTGGTCTCACTATTCCCAATATCCCATTTGTAGCAAATGTCGATGAAACAATAGCAATCAAAGTAACCATCGTGGCGCCAGCAAAATAATAGCCCTATCAAAAGAAAGCCCCGTCCGCCGTAGCGGACGGGGCTTTCTTTTTAACCCTAATTTTCCACCTTCTTCTTTTCAATCCAGTTATCAACACTCCACAGTCCCGCGCCCTTAGCGGAAATAAACAGAAACACAAAACAATAGAGTATGGCGATATCGCCTTTATTTACAATCGGCAAAAGCGCTTGCGTACCGTGTCCCATCCAGTAGGCAACGGCCATCAACCCTGAAGCCAAAAATGCCATTGGTCGCGTAAAAAGTCCAAGCATAATCAACAAGCCCCCGAAAAATTCAATCGGCCCAGCGATCCAGACAATAAACGCGGGCATTACAATCCCCTCCGGCGCCGCCGGAAAGTTAAATAGCTTCATTGAGCCGTACCAAATAAATAAAAATCCAGCAACTACTCGCAGGAGAGCATATACATGACTCTCATATTTTGATAGAAAAGACATACTATTATAAATATATATACTAATAACCACTAGTATACAGAAAAAAATGAATGTTACTAGCGAATCCTTCGTCGATATTCACTTCTCATACCAAATAAACTGAACACACCAGCGCTACCAACAATGATCCCTAAGACATTGAGGAGAAAGAGGACAAAAGCTTGTATGGCAAAGGCTACGTCCGCATCAGCAGCGCCAATACCGGTAGCAACAAGTGGTGGCATCAAAGAAACAGCGATACCAATACCAGTCATTGCCCCACCGACTTTTGAACGAATCAGTCCGTATGCAGCAATCGCTCCCGCAATCACCGCGACCGTTGTCGCGATATATAGATTTCCTGAAAATGAAATTTTCAATAGGTCGACACGGATATGTCCAAATATATACGTAGCGAGATAAGCCAACAGCAATGCGACAACAAGAGAGATGAGTAGTAGTAAAAATGCTCGAATAAATAAGCGGCCATCAAACACCACTGCGGAGAAACCAAGTGCCAAAATAGGATAGGCCAGCGGAGCGACAATCATACTAGCAATCAACACCGCCAAGCTGTCGCTAAATATAGCGCACACGGCGAGCGCCACCGCACCGATCACCAACACATAATAATCCCGATCTGGTACCGTGTTTGTAAGTAAATCTGTAATAGCTTCCTGTTTACTCTCTGAACTATACGACCGTGGCGCGTAGATAAATGACATAGTTATGTTGTCTTTTGTCGCTCGATCTTGAGCAGCTTTTTAGTAATAATAAAAATGATCAAAGCCAAGATGACAAAATTGATCAGCTCCGCTAAGAAAGATCCATACCCAATCTGCACCGGACCAATGGTAATCACCGCTTCTTTCCATGATTCCACCGACATCAACGGCTCGATCAAAGGCATTAACACATCCTTAACCAACGAACCGATGAGTGACGTGGAGGCGGTACCCATTATAAAACCAACGGCAAGTGAGATCACATTAAACTCTTTTAGAAATTGCACAAAATCTTTTATCATAGGTATTAGTATATCACCCTTTCTGCTGACACACTTAAAGATGCCCAACGGCTCAACCAGAAACTGGTTGAGCCGTTGATCCAACATACAGCTCTCGGTGAAGCTATTGCAATAAGACTGTCTTAAGAAGCGCGGTGAAATCTTTGCGTATTTGATCCTCTGGAGTAAGGTAGGTAACAGTCGCAAGTACCATATACCCCCGATGAGCAAAAGCAGTCGCGTCGGCTTCATAGAGGCCGGAAAATGAATATGCTACCGCGCTCTCACTGGCAACAATAGTGTTACGAATAGTACCCGTACTCGACAATTTGTAATTGGAATTATTATTACCTTTTACCCATTGAAGCGGAGTGCCCCCTTCAGGATTTTGATACAAATCAAAAGTAATCGCCACCGGCCCTTCGCGTCCCGGCGCCCGTCCCTCCCGCACCGCTTTATTTTCTTTGGTATCTTCGGTCAAGATGATGGCGACATGTCGGCGCTCGGCATTACCAAACTCTTTCGTTTCTAGAAAATAATTTTTCGGATAGAAAAATTCGATACCAAACTCACTCGACAGATACTGGTTCATAAAACTGCCGAGACGTGTACGATCCATTTCACCTTCAAAATTTTGCTCAACTTGGCCAAACTGACCCGTCTTGGTATCAAGTAACAACCAAATACTCTTACCGACAGAAGGACGAGTAGCGAAACTCTCGCCCGGTTTGCGATCAGCATAGTTGACCAAGACGATATTCCCCTTGCCCATCTCGGTCGTCTGCGGAGCAATACGATCACCCAAAAATACTCCGTGCGAGCCGACATAGCCGTCTTTGGTATTTACCGCCGCCACAAGATAATAAAATACTCCGCTCCCGCCAGTTTCTTGCGTAATCAAAAACGCCACATCTTCCCTGCCGTCACCATCAAAATCGTGGGTTACCTCATTGCCGAAATAGCGCGTAATGATTTTTGAAACTGAGTCTGGCGCGACAGGACTCTCCGCAACGCCGTGGGCAAGCGTCACCGGCTTGCCGTCAATCACGTATGTAGCATCTTTGTAATCCGCGGGCGCGCTTCTCTTATCAGAAAAAGAGGTGCCTAAAAACATCGCGTATACAAATGTGCTGACAACCGCAAGTATTCCAATAATTTTGTATAAAGACATGGCGCACAGTATAGCAGACAGACAACAGCAGAACCAGAGACCGGTTCTGCTGTTGTCTTACTTTATGCCCGTAATTAGCCCTTTTTTACCTCTTTTCGTAATATACAGGTTGGCCAGTCGTACCAATCTGATGAATTAATTTTTCTTGCTCAAACTCATCTAAATAACGAGTCGCTTGGCGACAATTATTTCTTTTTCTTGGTTGGCACCTTCTTCTTTGCCACCTTTGCCGCATCAGTGCCTTCTGAAGCAGTTTCGACTGGAGTTTCAGTTTCCATAGCTGGATTTTTCGCTCCCTTTGCAATACTGTTCATCTTTTCAACCACATTGATCAATCGGTCAAGTTTGATACCGATCTCAGTCAATTGCTTTCTGGTATCATCCCCCATTCCCGCTGACTTAAAGCTTGCGCCCGCATCCGGTCGGAAACTTGGCTTACTACCAAACTCAGGTCTCGGCGCACGATGAGCAAAATCTGGACGAGAACCACGAGCATCTCCCGCATCTCGGCCAGCATTGAAGCAGTCTCGACAAAAGACCGGCTTACCACTCATTGGGCGAAACGGCACCTCGCACGGCTTATTACATTTACTACAGGTCGCAGGGTACATTGGCTTGTCTCCCCCACGGTCGCCACCTCTATCTCCTCCCCAACTCTTCTTAAACGGCGGTCTACCGCCCGAAGCCCCGCCTCGAAACCCTCCCCCTCGTCCTCCTCTATCTTGGAAATTATTCATACCCTGGAGTCTACGTGGGAATGAACAAAGAAGCAACTAATATCTTTACACCACCTCTCATATATACTCCCAATTTTATTGTATCTGCGGAGCATACCCCGTCCCTCTACCTCGGGGTGTGATCCGCAACGAATGAGAAGTGTCGGCGGAGCCGACACCCTCACAACAAAGTTTTCCCCCGATGCCTCGCCTAATACCCGCCCTCGTCTTCGAGGGTACGGCTTGCCGCAGGGTACGGACGAGGCAAAACTTTATTTACCTTAAATCTTCCAGATTTTACGATATGCCTCCGTAGAGATCATTTTTAGATCTGAAAATGCAAGAAAAAGACAACGATCTAGCTGGGTCGCTGTCTTCTTTGACTTCCATGCGCCGATTAATTTACCCTCGTTTTAAGTCGTGCTTCTCGAAAAGTTTTGAGTTGATCTTCATTTGCTCTGCGTGCCGCTTCAGTAAACACCTTTTTCTTTGTATCATAAGAAGCGTGCACCATAAAATCAGACACGCCTGTGTATTTTTCGAGGCTTTCTGGTTTTTTAGTCATAAAGAATGCTTTTATTTTTTTTATCATAAGAGTCCTTCTAGATCATCTTTAGTATAACTCACCTTAAGGTAATAATCAACCGGATAATCATTAGGCTTGATTTCAATTACTTCTTCGACTTCATGTGTTTCAAAGTTCTTCTTTACAAGAAATATGACGACTCGGGAGTCAAACTCTTTCCGAATCCGTTCAACTGTCTCACGAGCACCGATAAACTGCTCAATAAAAGCGTCTTTTGGTATGTGCCTACCCTCGACAGATTCTCTGGCAACAGTAAACCTCCAAGCAACCTCGGGCTGTTGGTAGACATACAAGATAAATACTCGACGAAACTTATCAAGAGACCTATTGATGTTGGCGACCGCTTTATCATATTTTGAAAGCGTGCCATCAAAGAGAAAGGTTTGTTCATTTTCAAGAGCCATATCTTGTATTTTCTCAACAAGAATCGATACGGCTCCCTGAAAGAGATACGAGTTGTTGCCTCGATACCCTGGAATATGTCGACGTAATTCATCACTATCAATACGAATAACCTTACGTTGATTATCTTTTTCAAGAATTTCAATAAAGTTCTTGGAGTATTCCGTCTTTCCCGCACCTGGTGAACCCGCCATAAATACTGAGATCGGTATTTCATCTGGGACGTACTTTGAAGTATCCGTTAATTCTTTGGCTAGGCGTCTCCTGTTTGATTTAGCAAACTCTACAGCTTGTCTTCTAATGAGCTCATCATTCATGATTACATTGTATCACTTTTTCAAAAAGCCTATCTAGCGACGCCGATAAAATACTCTATAGACAACGACAGAACCATGAACTGGTTCTGTCGTTGTCTGTTTTTAGCCTATTTTTAGAAAAAATGTATATTATTCAGCGGCGACCGGAGCTTTAGTTTCTGCCTTGGTATCGGCTTTCTTACTATGTGCGTGTGAATCCACTTCGTAGCTGGTGTTTTGAGCTTCAAAGAAGTTGACCAATTCATACACGTCGGTGGCAGTCGACATCCATTTTGCAGGGTTGGTAACATTGTAGTATTTTGAAAAACCGAGCTCTTCTAGTCTGCGGTCGGCAACGTACTTTACATACTGATTCACATAGTCGGCGTTGAGACCCAAGATACCATTTGGGAACAAATCTTTATTGTAGAGCACTTCACAATCCACCCCTTCGATAATAATATTTCGAATATCATCGGCAAAATCCTGGGTAAGCAAATCAGGATTCTCTTCCAAGATATTTTGAATCAAATTCATACCAAACTGGAGATGGAGACTTTCATCGCGAAGTACCCAGTTGATCATCGATCCGAAATTGCGAAGCTGTTTGCGCTGACGGAAAGAAAGCGCCACCATAAAGCCACTGTAAAACCAAATGCCTTCCATCACGATGTTGGTGGCGACGAGATTACGGATGAAATCTTTTTTACCTTCGGTCGTACTGACATCCACGGTCATTTCACACATCCGCTTCATATACTTGTTGATATATGCCTCTTTTGCCACCATCGACGGCACTTCGAGATGGAGATTGAAAATAGTCTCACGATCAAACGGAAAAGTTTCAAGCACATACTCAAACGCCACACAATGATTGGCCTCTTCCCACATCTGCTTGGCGAGATACAAGTGGCATTCCGGAGATTTGAGATACGGATAGATGCCCAGCGCAATCGAGCGATTGACAATCAACTCTGCCGGATTAAAAAAGGCCATCAAAAATTTCACCGCATGACGTTCATCGTCGGTCATCTTCTTCCAGTCATCCAAATCTTCTTTGAGAGTGATTTCGTGTGGGAACCACGTGTTACGGACCGCTTGGTTGTACAAATCATACGCCCACCTGTACTTGATGGGGTGCAAACTGGTGTCTTCTGGTGAGGCTTTGCCGATGAGCATAGGATATGATGATAGGTTATTTATAATAATTAGTCTGGTAATTATACTCGCTTAACTTTTTTTTACAACAGGGCAGAAATAACTAACAACCCACAACAAACAACTGACAATTTAGAAAAGAAGATTTCCCCGATTTTGCTCCGTCATGGCTTTGCCAGATCCGAGACAAAATCGGGGGAATTTGGTCCCCATGCCTTTATACTTCATACTTCCCAAAATCGGTTGAGCCTTTAACTAATTTTCACCAAAAGACGTTAAAAATCACCCTGTCAAAAACCACGTGATAATTTCCCAAACGGCCTTGTGGTTGAGCCACGGAATGCCTAAACGGCTCACTATTTTTTTACTAAAACCAGTGAGCCGTTTAGCACTTTTGAGGCTCTACAGAGCCCTAAAACAATTTTTTCTTAAAAAATTGTTCGGGCGAACAAATTGCAAGACAATTTGTTTTAGCCACGCCACAGGAAAAAGTGTAAAATATGCCTATAATTAGCCTTAAAGTAGTTCCTCAAAAATGCTTGACCTTTTCCTGCTTATCGGTATTGTTATGGGTGAGTGTTTTACACTCCCCACCAGGCCTCTGGCCGATTCGAGTAACGCGTTTGTTACTTGCTGTCTCAAAAGACGATTGTGGGAAATTGGAAGGAAAAATGGTATGGGAAAGCAGAAGCAGTTAGCATACATTGAAAACATTGCCGCCACTCTGATGGGGCAACTCAAAATCACCGACGATCAGGTCGGAGTTGATACGTATCCCCATGACATGATATCAGGGCGTATCAGGGAAAGGCTTCATGAGCGAGTCTTCTGTGATATTCGACACATGAAAGTCGAAACACTTGCACAGATCCTCGCGTCGGGAGTGCTGAGTAATCCCGCAACACCAAAGGAGCAGACACATGATGCTTCATGGTCGAGATTGCAGAAAGGTGTCGATCGGTGCACGGTGAATCATGTCATGTATAATCAACCCACGTGGCTTTCTGGCACTGAATCCATGACGAATTGTGTTGATATCTTGCGTCATTGCGCTGCCATCGCACTTGTGGCTGCAATGTATGACATCGTCGTCCGTAAACGGCTTCCCAAGCCGAAAGCATCGTAGTTCTTTTTCACCAGCCCTCCGAAAACGGATGGCGGTTTTCTTTTGTCTTAAAGAAGTTCAAAAGACGTAAGAATCCAGTCGATAGCGAACGAGAACACACCTTTTGAGAACATTGGCACATCGGTAGATGATGTGCACCTGTAGACGGCGCAGGCGGGGTCTTTCTCTATCGATAGCGAGCGAGGTAGTTCAGTAAAAATGCCTAGCGAGCGCGACTGGCGCGAGCTCGAGGAATTTTCTAGCAAGAAAATATCCGTGCATTTTTACTGAACTACCGAGCGAGCCTTTACTGACAGCTATCACACTGTGCCCTTTCCGCCGGATCAATCGGACAGACTTTCATCTTTGGAGCAGATACTTTTGCAAAGGGTCCGTGAGCGACTTGGCTTGCATGGACTTCTTCGGAAGAAACCGTGGCATCCACTTCCCCCGCAAACACCGTGGCAGGAGCAACCGACACCGTCTCAACTACCAATTCTGAAAGTGGTACAAATTTCGGCTTCTGGACAATCACTTTTTCCTCTTGAACCGCAGTATCTACACTCGCCTGCTCAATCGAAGCCTGCACCGGAGCGACTACGGGGACCTCAAGCACCACATCCACTGGATCAGGAATACTTGTCGCCATTCCCCCATCACTCTTCTCTGACACAGCAAGAGCTTCGTGTGTCGCCACCGTAGCTACCGCCGCAAAACCTCGCTTACCCATCTTCTCGCCCTTGTTAATCTTCACCGTACTTTGTTCAGCGGTGTGTCGAGGCTTCATATGGAGATAGTAGGTAGATTTCAAACCTTTTTTCCACGCCGCAGAATAAATATCCATCGTTTCATCAATGTCTCGAGTCTCAAGATACATATTTCGAGACAAGGCTTGGTCTACCCATTTTTGCGCTCGAGCCGCCACTTCAACATACGCATATGGCGATGTGGTAAATGAGGTCTTGTAGATATTTTTGATGTGTTCCGGAATGGCAGCGATGTTTGAAATGTCTCCTTGATTTTCGATAATGGCGTCTCGAGTCTTTTCCCAGATACCCATATTCTTCAAATCCTTCACCAAGTTGTGATTCAAATCCAAATATTTGCCGGAAATTTTGTTGCGAGAAAAGACCTGCGCGAAGCGCGGATCGATGCCCGGCGTGGTACCCACCACAAGGCCGATGTTGGCATTTGGCGCCACTGCCATCAAGGTTGCGTTGCGCATACCCCCACGGACCTTGGCACGAAGCACATTCCAATTTAATCCTTTGTGGCGACTCTCTTTCGTCACTGATAGCGGTACACCGCGACCAGATTCAAGTGTTCCCAAGGTATCAATCGGCACCCGACCCTTTGACCATTCAGACCCATCAAAATTTTTGTAATTTCCGCGCTCTCGAGCAAGGTTGGCACTCTCATCGATCGCCATATAACTGACAAATTCAAAGATACGGTCAGCAAAATCCCACGCGTGTTCGCTGTCGTAAGCCATACCAAGCTGTTCGATTGTATCCGAAAAGCCCATCACCCCGAGACCGACGGCGCGATTTTCCTTGTCAGATTTCGCTGCTTCAGGAATTGGCAAGAGATTGATATCGATCAAGTTGTCGAGTTGACGGACGGCGAGACGAACACTCTCTTCGAGCTTGCCCCATTGCACTTCTTTGTTGGAGACATGGGCGGCGAGGTTGAGCGAGGTCAAATTGCACACCGCCACGTTGTCTTTGTCTTGTGGCAGACAGATTTCGGTGCAGAGGTTCGACATATGGATGGTGCCAGTATTGTTGTTGAGTGCGCGGAGGTTGATCGTGTCCTTCCAGACCAACCATGGATGGGAGGTGCTCTGAAGCGACACCAAGATTTGACGGTATTGTTCTTTTGCTGGCACCTTTTTGAAATGCGTCAGTTCTCCTTTTTCAACCATTTCCACATATTCAGCATAGCGAGCGCTAAACGCCTGACCATAGAGCTCATTTAGGTCTGGCGTATCGGCAGGATCGAACATATACCAGTCGAGTCCCGCTTCCACTCGCTTCATAAACTCATCGGAAAGATAGACGGCCGTGTTTGCGGTGCGCATACGAAGATAGTCGTCTCCGGCATTGTGCTTCCAGTCGATAAATTCGGGAAAATCCATATGCCAGTTCTCCATATAGAAACAGAGCGCACCCACCTTTTTACCACCACGCTGAATAGCGCGAATGGCAGTATCAATAATCTTGGCGAACGGTGTCGGCCCACTTGAAGCCCCACCAAAACTTGATTTTAATGGAGAACCGGCCGCGCGGAGCTTGGTGATGGAGGCGCCGATACCCCCAGACCCTTTTGAGAGCAACATCACATCGGACACTGACTTTGCGATATGCGCCATATCGTCGTGAATCTCGAGCAGGAAGCAATTTGAAAGTGAGGGTCTCGTGGTACCCGCGCCGAGATTGGTCGAGCCACCGGCAATATACTCGTGCCGAGACATTTTTTTATAAAACTTTTTAGCATAGGCAGTCGGATCTTTTTCGTTGTAGGCAAGCCCCATCGCGATACGCATAAAGAAAAATTGTGGAGTCTCCATCGCTTTGCCTTTGGTATTTTTGAGGGCGTACCGATTCAAGAGGCCGTCGAGTCCAGCGTAGACAAACAATTCATCTCGATCGATATCAAGCGTGTCGGCAAGCACTTCAAGATTGAACTTGTCAGCCATATCCGGATGGAGTCGATTCTCCGTGATACCGGTTTTGACGTACGAGATAAATGCATCTCGATGTTTCTGTCTCAAATCATCACCACTATCTTTATCATAATCACCGATCACCCGTCGATACACCGTCTTGAGTAGTAGTCGAGTAGCGATTCTGTCATATTCAATATCTTCTTTGATATTTTGGACCGCCGCATTGATGGTCGCGAGATCAATTTCTTCAGTGGTCATCCCATCATAGAGAGTGAGGTGGGTTTCGGTCGCCACTTGCGTTACTTTGGCGATCGGATCGACGAGACCGAAACTTGCGCGTTCGATTGAACGATTGATTTTGTCCGCATTAAACGCGATTTTGGTTCCGTCTCGTTTCGTGATCGATAGCGCCATGGAAGATCTGTATGATTATTTAGTAAGAGCCTGTTTACAATCTAGCCGTCAGATAAATTTGGACGGCAGAGGGCTTGTCTGCTCAACACCTTGAAATTTCGGCTGCAAACCACTCATTCCTCCTCGGTATATCTTAATATACCTTGTCGGACTTCATAGTTTTCGCTCGAAATTTCAAGGTGTGAGCGAGACATTAGATTGTAAGCAGGCTCTGGATTTATTTTACTCCTATTTTTTCAAAAAAACTGTGGATAACTGACAAAAAAGTTCACATCGAGATAAAAAAAGCAGACTGTAAAGAATTATGTACAGTCTGCTCAAAAAACCAAGCCCTAGCACCAGAAAAAAGTGGTTACTTTTTGATCGATATCTGATCGCCAATTTTAATTTCGTGTTCTTGTACGAATCCCGCAGGTAACTCGATGACAAATATTGATTTTGCTTTCGGAGCAAACACTTGTGGATACGTTTCCGGCGACACAACCTCTCGAATATCGACAATCGTATTAGTTTGGTCGAGCCACAACACATCAATAGAGAACTGCATATCCTTCATCCAAATCCCTGGGTATCCGAGCTGTTCAAAGACGAACAACATACCTTCATCCGCACCAAGCCCCGGCCGACCAGATAGACCTTTTGTTCGAGAAGCCTGGGTATCAGCGACTGTCAGTGTCACTTGTGTATCCCCGAAAGTGGCGTGGGGCAATACATTCATCACTAGCGGAATGCGATCATATGATCCATAGCGAGAAATACTGGCCAAAAAGAGGAGAAGAAGAAGCGAGACAATAACGCCAATAAAAATAACTGTATCTTGAGTAAATCGTTTCATCAGAGTAGTCATTATAGTAAGAGTATAGCATGGAAGTCAGTGGAAAGGAAAATCTCTAATTCCTAAGTTCTAATTCCTAATGCCAGAGAAGCACTCCAAAAAAAATATTCTCCCTACTTAGAAATTATAATTTATCTCGCTTCGCAGAGATCTGGCGTAGCCATGACAAAGCCAGAGAAATTTCTCCTTCCCCCTACCATCTCCCAGAAGAACCTCCGCCGCCAGATGATCCGCCGCCAAATCCTCCG
>JBBTSQ010000010.1:0-16721 GCA_038078755.1 Patescibacteria group bacterium | reverse complement strand
TGCGCCATCTCACCAGAGAATGTAGCTAGGGCGACGCCCGCCATTTGCGCTTTAACACTTGCACAATCTGATATCTGTCCAAATGCACGGCCGACTGATTGCATTTGTGCGCTTGCCTGATCGACTCGCAGTGCGAGTCTTTGACCCACGTGTTGAGCCGATTGAGAATGTGTATCAGAAAATTGAGCTACTGCTATGCCCACATGGATGAGTGACTCACTTGCACGATCAGAAGCTGTCGCGATCGCTTTGCCAACCTGTTGCGCGCGAGCACTCGTCGCGTCAGACCATTTACCGATCGATACACCGGCAGACACAAATGTGGCTTCAGTGGATGCGACTTGATCTGCGACACGATCGAGGACATCAGCGAGACGACTTGCGAGAGATCGTGATGCGCTATTTTTTTCTGTTTGGCCAGCACTCACTAACAACTCTGCGCGCGACGCATGCGGAGCAATATATCCTGCGCGTGATTGCGACTGACGAAGCGCGTCAGCGACGGTGGCCACCGATAATGCTCCGGTAGAAATTTCAAGTGGGTGCGTAAACGCGTGATGTGTGCGTGGCTGATCATACACAAACACATCGGTCGGTGCTACATGAATTCCCGCAATCGTGTCGCGCGCAGCTACCACAAACTTTTGCGCACTAGAAAAAGCAGACGCGACTTCACGACCGGTGGTCACACTCACAGACGTCGCGACATCAGATACTGATTTTCGAAGATATACCGCGAGTTGTGTCTTATTAAATTCAGCCCCACTTGCGATAACCATAATCACAAAGCTCGCAGTCATCATCCATACCACCTTGCCGATATATGACGCGCGAGGTTGGATTGTCGGAACATACGAGACAAATGGACTTGGTGTAGGGAGCGACACTGCCACCACTGGTTCACACACCACCACCTCCGATACCAC
Organism: Patescibacteria group bacterium; assembly: GCA_038078755.1. Taxonomy (GTDB): domain Bacteria; phylum Patescibacteriota; class Minisyncoccia; order Phycocordibacterales; family JBAYGS01; genus JBBTSQ01. Next base: position 15,795 of record JBBTSQ010000010.1, on the reverse strand, counting down.
CGGTCGGTGATTCGACATATTCTGACGCATCTCAAGAAGCAGTCGTTCAGCTTCCTTCTTGTGTTCGAGAAGAGATTCTTCACCAACAAACCATACCTTGCCAACCATTTGAGCGTCCACCCTACCTGCTCGACAAAGCTGTCCAACATAGTCGCTAGAATATCCAGCAATTTCGGCACCTCGTCTGGCCGAGATGAACTTTTTACCGCTCAAAATAATAGAACTACCCATACCCCTTTATTATACGATACGCTCTCTCGTTTACTTTAATAAAAATGGGGATAAATTAAGCCATCTCGGCTAGCCGAGATGGCTTAAAATATAGCTTATTTGAAACAGACAAAATGAGGGCTATACAGAGCGATGAATCACAAAAATGTTTCGTGAGACTATTTTTTTATCACACGTAAAATTGCTTCACGCAAGAGCTTGGGATTGGCTGAACCGCTCGATTTTTTCATCCCTTGACCGACTAAAAACTGTATCGACGCTTCTTTACCAGCGTGATATTCGGCGACTGCGGCAGTGTGCTCACCGACAATTTCTTCAGCGATTTTTTCCAAATGTTCGAGATCATTTTTTTGAATCAGTCCTTTCGAGTCAGCGATCGATTTTGGACTGCCACCGGAAATATACATCTCTGCGAGAGTATCTTTAGCGCCACGTGAAGAAAGCTCGCCTGTGGAAATTAACAAGATTAATTCAGCAAAATATGTTGGGGTGATACGGAGGAGGGCGTGACCGATCGCATTGTGCGCCGTATCTTTTTTAGCAATGCCCAGAAAATCGGAGACGAGATAGTTTGATGCGAGCTTGATCGCCTCTGGTGAAGACAAGAGTCCGCTCACACTCTCAAAAAAATCGGCGAGCGGTTTGTTCACTACAAACACTTCGGTATCAATCGGCTTCAGACCAAACTGCGTTTGGTAACGCGCGCGCTTTTCGGAAGGTAACTCCGGCAGAGACTTCTGTAAGCGGTCGTGTGAAAATTCTGATACAAGACTCAATTTTAATTTTGGTAAATCTGGATCAGGAAAATATCGATAATCATGTGAATCTTCTTTTAGTCTTTGCGAGAAAGTAATTTCTTTGTGTTCATCCCATCCGCGAGTTTCTTGCACGACGCGCTCCCCTTTTGAAAGCAGTGCGATGTGTCGCGCGGTCTCGTACGCGATCGCTTTTTCCACCGCGCGAAACGAGTTGATATTTTTTACCTCTACCTTAGTACCCAATTTTTCTGGATTGTCGGATACCGAAATATTCGCCTCGACACGCATTTCCCCTTTTTCCATATTGGCATCACTCGCGCCTAAATACTGAAGCAAAAGTTGTAGCTCACGAGCAAAATCGCCGGCCTCTTTGGCGCTGTGGATGACTGGCTCGGTAACCAACTCCATCAAAGGCACCCCCGCACGATTGAAATCAATCAGACTGTGGTCACCCTGATCATGAATTGACGTGGCAGTGTCTTCTTCGAGATGCACTCGAGTGATTTTTACCCCAGCCAATTCTCCCCCCGAGACGAGCGGATATTTGTACTGGCTCAACTGATACCCCTTTGGAATATCAGGATAAAAGTAATTTTTTCGATCAAATTCGGTAAAATCGGCGAGCGTACCTTTAAGCGCTAATCCCACGCGAAGCACCTGCTCGACCGCTTTTTTATTGATGACCGGCAGTGTCCCCGGGTGCCCCATGCAAATCGGGCAGATATTAGCATTTGGTCGAGTCTCATCGGGGTCATTCTTAGAGTGGCAAAACATCTTGGTCACCGTCTTCAATTCGGCGTGAATCTCGAGACCGACCGTTGTTGTATATGTTTTTTCAGACATAGAAGACCCTGTTCCTAATCTAATACCTCGATAAAAGTCTCTAATTTCCTGCGAAAATCGTGAAGCGTGCGGAGGCGATGCGAGCATCGTCGACAAGCGATGAATGATTTGCAGCGGAAATTTGGGACTTTTAGCAGGTAAGCTTAGTTCCTGTTTTTTTAATAATGGCGTTTAGATTAGGAACAGGGTCTTTGTAACTATACCCGAAATCTCTGAAAGAGTTAAGGCCTGCCCCGCCCCAATTTTACCGAGCAATAGTTTGTTTTTGTATAAGGTTGTGAAGTTCACCTTCCTGTATAATGAAAACTTTTTGTTTTGTGAAATTGGAGCGGGGTCCTCAATTTTGTTATCACTCGTAAAACTCGCGGACAAAATTGGGAAAAGAAAAAGCGGAACACAATGTGTCCCGCTCGAACCAAAATCAATCGAAGGTCTTGCTTGGTCCAGTGATGACGAGCGAGATAATACCAACCTTAAACTTGATCAATCGGTGTGCCACCGATCGGAACTCGCCTGAAATGACGGTGTTGATATCCACAAAAGTCGGTGCGAAGATTGCGGTATTAGGCCATACCACAGATTTCTCGCCACCCGAAACTTCAATCCTGAAATCACCTTGTTCGATCTGTGCTTTCCATTCGGGATACCGTCGACACAACTGTCGTTTTTGAGCATCACTTAACATATGCAGGATAGGGGAAAAATGAGCGATTTCTCGCATGACCCTACCACAAAATACTCCTCCGCACAACTCTTACTGTTTTTTTGATTCTTTGAGTAACGAAATAATCTTCTTTGAGAGTGCTTTTAGTCCATCGAGATCGTACACAGATACGGTGAGCACTGTTGGACATAATTTCTTCATTTTTGAGAGCGCTTCGTCGAGCACTTCTCGCGAGACCGTATCTGTTTTAGTCAAAATCACTACTTCTGGTTTATTAACGAGTTCGGGATCAAATTGCTTGAGCTCTTTTCGAATCACTTTGTACACCTTCGCCACATCAGGATTTTCAAGAGAAATGAGATGCAAAAGCATTTTGGTTTGACGAATATGCTTCAAAAATTTATGTCCCAAACCTTTACCGTCTGATGCGCCCTCAATCAATCCGGGAATGTCAGTCAAAATGTAGCCGTACAAATCACCCAAGTTTGGCTCGAGGGTAGTAAACGCATAATTGCCCACTTTGGCGCCAGCATTGGTCAGTGCATTTAAGAGACTGGATTTGCCGGCGTTTGGCAGACCGATTAGACCGGCGTCCGCAATGAGCTCAAGAGTAATATGAAAATTGGCTTCTTCCGCAGGCCAGCCGGGAGTGGCTTTAGTCGGTCGACGATTGGTCGAGCTTTTGAAATGTTCATTACCAAAACCGCCATCGCCACCACATAAAATCTTTACCGTCTCACCTTCTGTAGTAAATCGAATAACCTGACCAGTAGTGAGATTGGTAATAATCGAACCGATAGGAAAATCAATGATTAAATCTTTGCCGTTAGCCCCCGTCATTCCTCGACGACCACCGTCGCCCCCAACAGGCGCAGAAAAACTCGTGAGATGTCGGTACGAAGCAAGAATGCCAATATCGCGAACGGCGCGAACGTAGACATCGGCGCCCTTGCCCCCGTTGCCTCCAGCCGGACCGCCTTTTTCGATAAACTTCTCCCTGCGCCAACGGACCACCCCAGAGCCTCCGCGCCCTGCTTCAATATGTACGGTGATGTCGTCGACGAAAGCCATTGAAAGAAGTTATTAGTTGATAGTCTTCAGTAAATAATCGAAGATGCACTATATCAGAAAAACCAGAAAAAAGAAAGGGCGCGTCGATGACGACGCGCCCAAATCAAAGAACTCACCTCGGGCATTCGACCATTCCATACGGAGTGACCTGCAGATCAACGCATAAAAATTCTGTCTCGATCACCCGTGTAGTCTCTGGCTGAGAAAAAGCTAGTGCGGTATGTTCAGCATGATGCCTTCTCTCGATACCAAGAAAGTGTTCTTGGATTTCTCGTAACACTTCGCCTTGCGGTCGATTAATCATAGCGGGTTGATTGAGCGGAATATGTATACTGACCCGTCGATTGAAATCAATCACCCGATATTCAATGCCTGACGGCGTATTCCTTGTCACTACTCCACCCATTCGCATCAAGCTCATAAAATCCCTTTCTCATGATTGGTTTTTCTATGGAAAAAATACCACAAGTCCTTGTGGTATGCAAGCATTACGTCCCCTTTACTTTTTACGCCTCAATCGCTTTTTTTGCCAGCGCAACAGCTCCTTCTTTGGATAGAGCGACCGCCATAAAACGCGCATTATGCGCAAAGGTCGCATCAGAAACACCGGAAGCCTGCACTAAATCTTGATCCCTTTTCCCGGCCCAACTAAGTGGCAGATCTTTTCGATTTCCGAAACCATTAAGCGTACTGCGCACTGCCCGAATACCCCAGATACCGCCATCACGAGGGTATACCACAAACAACGGCTCGGGAAGTTTTATAAGCGTATCTTGCGACGGGTAATTTTTAGACAACACCACCAGTCGCTTATCTTCCGCCCGCTCATAATCGGCAAGCACCGCTACACGCGCATCTTCTTCGGCACGCAAAAAGACAAGCTCTCGAGCAATAATCTTTTTAAAAATCTCAACGGTTTCCATAAATTTTGTGTAGCGATCTGCTTCCGATCCCCCCTCTTTCCAAGTTGGATTTGAAGCAAACACAAAAGCATCAAAGGTGATCGAAGTGACTCCGGAGATCAGTGGAGTCACAATCGACATGCCGTTATCATTGGCATCCGTCGGCTGGACAAATACTTCATCGAAACGCTTCTCCACAGCTTCATTTCCCGCAATCTCTTTTCCAAATCGCTTCCAGATCAATCCAAAAGCAGCGTACGGGATGCCATTGTCCCGCTTCCCCGCCCCACCCTCCTGATGATGGTCAAAATTCTTTACTCCATCATTTTTGCCACCAACATCAAGCACAATATCACCAGTCGCGAGCACCTGCGGATCGCGACTGCGAATCACCTTTATTCTAGAGCCGTACAGAAGCGACAGACACGCCACCGCGCAGACATCATCTGCGTGAAAACTGCTGTCATGGGTGACCACTACGATCTTTTTCCGGAAGAGTCGAAACATTACTATGATTTTTTATCGAGCAATTCTTTAATCTCTCGCAACTGCAACTCCATCAATCCCATCCGATGGTCGAGCGACCCCAAGATACTATTTTCAAATTCGATTTCAGTCTCAGTCTGCTCAGCAATTTTCTTTTCTTTTTTAAGGCCTGACAAGATGATTCGATCTCCGATAAAGAAGGAGACAAAAAGGCCGGTTGAAAGCATAATCACACTACCGACTGCAATCGATGCAATACTGCCCGAAATAAAAGGCAATTCATCCGCCAAATGCCACACCCCGCGCCAAAAAAGCACAATCGCTACCCCACCAACAAAGGCGTACGGAATCGGATGATGGCTCAATTTCCCCCGCACCACATCCTCAAACTTATCAAGTATTTTATATAGTCGTTTAATAGCACTCATACAAACAGTATATGCAAAATTAGGCTTAGTCGCAATAGCTACCCAAGCATATTCATTAATCTTCCTCTGTAGCTTCCACACGTATGAAATAGGCAATATAAAACACTAAACAGCATTTTCTTCTATACTTCTCTATAGTATAGAAGAAAAGACAAGACTACAAATAAGAATCAGATACCCTTAGAGTTACTCAAACAAAGGTACCTGACCCCTATGTCCACCCTTTGTCCCTAATTTATCACCCTTAATGATTTTCTTCTCAATCGCGCCAACAAATAGTCTGTAAATTGGCCGATTTTCTTTCTGATAAATCGTATAGATGCCGAGTACTGTCTTACATTTCTTACATTCAAGTCTTTCTTTCTCTTTCAGGTCGTCTAAAGAAACAATCCGGTCGAGATAAAGTCGTTTTAGGATTCCTGGCCCATCTTTTTGATAAATCATCAGTTGCATTTTACATTTTTCACAACTCAATAATAACCACCAAGAATGGCCCCCTCGACTCTTCTTAAACTTATCACCCTTAAATGAAAGTTTGGTACTCATATTTAACCCTACTTCCCATGACATTTCTTAAATTTCTTCCCGCTTCCGCAGTAGCATGGATCGTTTCGACCAATGGTCGGGCTTTTCTCACTAGAAATAGAACTTCCTGTGTCAGTAATCTCATCTGCTTGCTGTTTAGTATCAGCAAGCACTCGTGTTGGCGCGCCACCCATCGTCCCTCCAGCATGAGGCAGTATCTCAAGCACTTGCGCCCGTACCGAACTCTCCATATCTTTAAACATTCGCAAACCCTCCTTTTTGTATTCAACAAGCGGATCTCGCTGACCATAGGCGCGCAGATTGACACTACTTCGCAAGTAGTCCATCACTTCGAGGTGTTCCACCCAAAACATATCAATAGTTTGGAGTAGTACCATTTTGGCAAGATTCAAAAACGCCGTATCGCCAATTTCTTTTCGACGAGCACCAACTTTTTCTCCTGTAGCGGCATCGGCTTCTTTGAGCATTTCAGATAATACAGTATCCACTTCGGAAATCTCTCCAAGCAAGAGCTTCCTACGGCGACCGTAGACAATTTTACGCTGATGGTTGAGCACATCGTCATAGTCGAGCACGTGTTTTCGAGAATCAAAATTAAACCCTTCGATTTTGGTCTGGGCAGTTTCAAGTGAGCGAGTGAGGAGCTTGTATTCGATCGCCTGATCTTCTGGCATACCGAGCTTGTCCATCATGCTCCGTACGGTGTCACCCGCAAACACCCGCATCAAATTGTCTTCGAGTGACACAAAAAATTGTGTTTCGCCCGGATCGCCCTGCCTACCAGAGCGTCCGCGGAGCTGGTTGTCGATGCGGCGAGCTTCGTGTCGCTCCGTACCGAGCACAAAGAGGCCGCCCTGCGCGCGGACTTCGTCCGCGCGCGTGACTTCAAACGGCTGACCGCCAAGCTTGATATCCACCCCTCGGCCGGCCAAGTTGGTGGCAATAGTCACCGCCCCCTTTTTGCCCGCTTGAGCAATAATTTCACCTTCTCTTTCGTGATTCTTTGCGTTCAGCACTTGGTGCGGTACCCCTTCACTCTTCAAATATTCTGCCAGAATTTCATTTTTCTCAATTGATGCCGTACCGATCAAGACCGGCTGGCCTTTCTGATGTAGCTCCTTCACTTTTCGCGCCACCGCTTTGTATTTCCCCACTTCGGTACGATACATTTGATCATTGTGATCCAGACGAGCAATCGGCTTGTTGGTCGGTACGACGGTCGTCTCAAGTCCGTATACTTTGTAAAATTCCTCGCTCGAGGTGAGCGCGGTGCCCGTCATTCCCGAAAGCTTTTCATACATTCGAAAAAAGTTTTGGTAGGTAATCGAGGCAAAGGTGCGAGACTCTTTTTGGATCTTCACCCCCTCTTTGGCTTCGACCGCCTGATGCAAGCCTTCCGACCAGCGCCGACCGGGCTGGAGACGACCGGTAAAAGTATCGACAATGATCACCTCATCTTCTTTAACCACATAATCGACATCTTTTTGATACAAGGCTTTTGCGCGCACTGCCGTTTCCAGATGATGAACAAATTTCACGCCACCCTCGGTATACAGATTTTCAATACCGAGGATTTTTTCGGTTTTCTCGATACCGACGGGAGTCAAAGTGATCGCTTTCAATTTTTCATCAACGCCATAATCAGCATCTTTTGAAAGTCTGCCCGCAATGTCGGCAAACCTCACATACAAATCTTCAGATTCACCGGTCGCGGAAGAAATGATCAGTGGAGTGCGCGCTTCGTCGATCAAAATCGAGTCGATTTCGTCCACAATGGCAAAATGATAGCCACGTTCGCGGATCGCTTTGGCGTCATACTCCAGATTGTCTCGCAAATAGTCAAAGCCAAACTCGCTGTTAGTACCATATGTAATGTCGGCGCGATAGGCTTCTTGGCGAGAACATGGGCGCAAAAATTCGTGCACCACTTTAAACGAGCCGACTTCGTCACGCTTTTCATCGAGCTCGCGATGGGCCGGATCATAGAGAAATGAACTATCGTGATTCAAGACGCCGACCGAAAGTCCGAGCGCTGAATAAATCTGCCCCATCCAGACTGCGTCGCGACGAGAAAGGTAGTCGTTCACCGTCACCACATGGACTCCTTTGCCAGTCAGGGCATTAAGATATGCAGGGAGCGTCGCCACGAGCGTCTTGCCTTCACCGGTGCGCATCTCCGCAATACCTTTGTGGTGCAAAATCATTCCCCCGACAAGCTGGACATCAAAATGGCGTTCTTTGAGGGTGCGTCTTGCCGCCTCGCGCACGACGGCGAAGGCTTCGGGGAGAAGCGCATCAAGTGCCTCGCCTTTTCCAAGGCGATTTTTGAATTCAGCTGTCTTCTCGCGGAGAGCATCATCTGAAAGGGTTTTGAGACCATCTTCGAGCGCATTGATTTGTGGGACTAACGCCAAAAAAGGCCGTAACGCCTTATCATTTCTGTTCCCAAAGAGGCTTTTTAGGTCAAACATTCGGGTATCATAGCATAGATGGACGACAGAACACAGACGACAGACAAAAAAATTGATAGTACACAATTTACCACGATAATCAAAAAAATATGCCCCTACACCAGAGAGCGTAGAGTGTTGGCCCAATATTGGCTTAAAAGCCTCACTAAACAGAAGTGGCGACGTACCTGTGGATAACTTGCCTCAGCCCGACTTATGTATTTTATTGGGTATTTTGGGTATTTTGCCAAATAACGTTGCGGTTGGGCCATAAAAAGCCTAAACGGCTCACTATTTTTAAGAAAAAACCAGTGAGCCGTTCGTTTTGTAGCGTGGCTATGTTGAGCCATATTTTAAAGGCTCAACCTAAACCAGTGAGCCGTTTAGCACTTTTATGGCTCTATAGAGCCACCAATATAGGAAATATATTCTACTTCCGGTTCAATCGAAATTCCGGTCTTTTCGAGCACCAGAGCAGTGATTTTTTTGGAAAAATCAGTTACTTCTTTGGCCGTGGATCCGCCAAAATTCGTCAGGACCAGCGGTTGGTTTTGAAAAAGACCCACCGTCCCCTCTCGAGTGCCTTTGAGACCACAGATGTTGTCCAAGATCCACGCCAGAGGAACTTTAACTAACGGATAGGATGCTCCAGAAGTAATCATAGGAAAACCTGGGAGATTGGGCCAATGCTTTTTTAAACCATCATAATGTTCCTGACAAATAATTGGGTTTTTGAAAAAAGAGCCCGCGGTACCGTATTGTGTCAGGTCGGGGAATTTACTTTTACGGATTTCGAGAATGGCTTGGCGGAGTGTGATGAGAGTAAACTTTTCGATATTATTTTTCAACCCATACTCCCCAATATCTTTGTATACCAAATTGAGCGTCCCATTTTTCTTGAGCAAGAAACACACCCGAAGCACCACTAAAGATTTCCCCGGCGGGGTTTTAAAAAAACTATGGCGATAGGCAAACTGACAGTCTGCGTGTGAAAGTCGCTTCGTCTCTAACGTCTGTTTGTCGAGCACTTCGACCCATTCGATCGTATCTTTGACTTCCACGCCATAGGCGCCGATATTTTGGATCGGTGCGGCGCCAACCGTCCCGGGAATACCCGAAAGATTTTCAAGGCCAAAGAGTCCCCGAGCCACCGTATCAGCAACAAGTCCATCCCAACTCTCCCCCGCTTCGGCAACCACTCGCACCGACATACCATCTGCAACATAGCGAATTCCCGTGGTAGCAATTTTGATCACCGTACCATCAAACCCCGCATCCGAGAGCAGTATATTTGATCCCCCACCTAAAATAAAAATGGGGAGTTTCTTGTTGATCGCAGAAGAGATCGCATCTACAAGCTCTTTTTGATTTTTCACCTCCACAAAATCCCCTGCCGGCCCCCCGATTTTAAAAGTGGTATGGTCTTTGAGAAAAACTTTGGTCATGAAAGTATCATACTATACGGAAACAAAAAGACACTACGAACATCAATTGCGTAAGGACGGTCCTTGCGCAGAATTAGTTTACTTCAATATCGGTAAAATAACCTTCCACAAAATCCTTGAACTCCATACTGTCCTTAAAATATTCGGGGAAATTTGCTGGCGAAAGTATTGTTTTCTCGATTCTGTCAATACCGATATAATCCTGGTAACTTGAGTATCGATAGGATTCGAGGAACTCCCTCATCTCGTCGACTTCACTTACCGAGTATTTAACCCGATCTTTCCAATCAGGGAATCTAATGTCCAATGGATTTAAGTGAAGATACCCAAAGAGGTGTCGAAGATAATTGTCATCGACTCCGATTAGTTTTGATTTAAATACCCCGCCAAATAACGCCCCTCTTCTTTGGTACTTGATATTAAAAAACATCGAATACCCCGTACCGAGTTTTTTCATAAATTTCGTAATACCTCCATCTACTTCCTGCCTCACTATCAGATGAAAATGATTGGTCATCAAAGACCATGCACCAATAGATACCAATAACTCTCCCCTATCGAGCAAAAGAATTTCATTAAATGTCTGACGTTGTCTATTTACAAGCTCATCAAGACGAAAAGAGTTGCTTGAGTTAGCGAGATATATAAGCATCATAAATCGCTCGTAATCTCTGACTAATTTAAAAATCACCCGCTTATCAATACCACGATTATATAAATGATAATATTCTCCGGTAACAAATGGATCAGCGCGTAACATGACCTGAGTATATCGCTACCAAAAAATTGCGCAAGGACGGTCCTTGCGCAATGTTTAGTTCCGCCGAGACACAACCGACGGGGGCGAGCTCCAAAACTAATGTCTTTAGTGAGTGCAACCGTCGGTTGTGACTTGGAACAACCTACGAATAGTATATAGGATAGAAGAGCAGAAGCAAGAGAGCAAGAGAGTTCTTAAGATGAGACCGAGAAATCACAGCCTGTTTTTAATTACAAGCTGTAGCTGTCACACTTGCGAGCGCAGGAGCTTGAGTGGTACCTGTATCCGGAGGAATGACTGCTGTATAAGAAACTCCCAAAGCATTTTTACTTCTTCCCACATTCGTACTATCTACACACCAATATCCACCTCCTTTCAGTGCTGAAGCAAAAGCCCACTCCGTAGACACCGCATTACATTGTCCCGTTGCCCCACTTAAGGTATTAACCTGACTGATTGCTGAGGCGAGAGTAGGATCGCTATTATTACACACACCAGAAAAACTACCCGTATCGTTATAAATCAGGCTCGCCTGACCGCGCATATTGTTCATCGCTTGTTTAATAGTTGAATCAGCACCTTTTGCTCGAGCGGCGCCAACAGAGGTAATCACAATTGATGCCAAAAAAGTCATGATAGACATAACTACGAGCAATTCAACGAGTGTAAAACCTTTTGATTGAGAGATGCGAGACATATGCAGAATATTTGTGTCTATATTGTACCACAGTCCAAAAACAAAAACACCGCGCGAGGCGGTGTTTTTTGTGTAACATTTAGAAAAGACTAGTTACAAGTTACATCACTGTCAGTATCAAGAGCTGTAACCGCTACTGATGCAGAAACACCTGTTGAATCAACACACCATGCACCACCAGCCTTTAGAGGAGCGGCAGCTGCCCATCCTGCAGAAGTGTCATGACATGCCGCTACAGTTGCCGTAACGTTAGCTGTATCACTAACCGCGTATGTCGCACCACCCGCAGTTGCAGCAGCTGTTACACTATCACCGATAACATTTGTTCCTGTAAGAGCACATACCCCATCATATGTTGGAGTTGTCTGACTATCATAGAAAATCTCAGCTTCTGCACGTGCATTCGCCAAGTTTGCCTTAATTGCCGCATCAGCACCCTTTGCGCGTGCGGTGTTAAGTGACGCCAAAACGACTGAAGAAAGAATACCGATGATCGCGATGACCACCAAGAGTTCAATCAATGTAAAACCTTTATTTGCTTTCATAAGTTAATTAATTTGTATTTAAACTGTTGTTTATAATTGATGTTCTTTGCTTCCCTGAAATTTTTGACCATCCCTACGGGCAAAAATTTCAGGGAACCTCGACCTTTCATAATTTCCATTAACCACCTATTTACATAGGGTATACCCCTATTATACTCCCTAGTGGTTTTGCGCGTAAAGGGGGGTGGGGACAAATGAAAAGACAAGAGACAACAGAACACAGACAGGAGACTACCGATGTGCAACAAACAATCACAGAAGGAAAAGCCCCGAAATTGCTTCGCAATTTCGGGGCTTTTATCATTTTATCAGCTTCTATAGGGTTTCTACCAGCACCATATTGGTCTCAATCACCTTCCCAAACGGCATCCCCGACGCAATCACCACCTTGTCCCCTCTTTTCGCTAGCTTATTCTTCAAGCAATAATCCCGCACAATTTTCAGCACTTCAGTAAAATCTTTAAATCGCTTGATCAGTACCGGATTGGTGCCGAAAGATAAAATTGATTTATTAAATGTCTTTTGATTTGGCGTGAGCACCAAGATAGGCTGGCTCGGCTTGTGTCGAGACATCATCCGTGAGCTGTAGCCAGATTCGGTGAGTGACACAATGTATGATGCACCGACTCGATCAGCGGTACGTACCGCAGATTGAGTCGTCGATTGTCCGACTGAAATCACCGCATCTGCTCGTCGATCACCATTCAAAAGTTGTTTGTGAAGCAAATCATTTTCCACTCGTCGAGCCACACGCACCATCACTTCCACCGCCTTCACTGGATAATCACCGAGGGTGGTCTCTTCAGAAAGCATAATAGCATCGGTACCATCGAGAATCGCATTGGCCACATCAGATACCTCGGCACGAGTGGGCACCGGAGACTTGATCATCGACTCGAGCATCTGGGTGGCAGTAATCACCGGTTTACCCGCCTCGTTGCACTTTTTGATAATCATTTTTTGAACCAATGGCACGTTTTCAGTCGGAATTTCGATCGCCAAATCGCCTCGCGCCACCATGATCGCATCAGCAAGTTCGATAATCTTGTCTATGTTGTTGACCGCTTGTGGAGTCTCGATCTTGGCAATAATCCCCGCCTTTGATTTTGCTTTATTCAAAATACCACGGAGCTCAGTAATATCTTCTGGTCGTCGCACAAAAGACAGTGCGAAGAAATCAACATCGTGTTTCAACCCAAAAGCGATATCGGCGCGATCTTTTTCGGTGATAGATGAGATAGACAAATCAGAATCTGGGAGATTGACCCCTCGCTTGCCCTTGATCTCTCCACCCACCAAAATTTTGCAGATAATATTGTTACCCTTTACCTCAAGCACTTCCAGCTTCTTCTTGCCATCGTGGAGGAAAATAATGTGTCCCTTTGCCACCTCTTTTGGAAGCTGTGGGTAGTTTACAAATACCTTTGTTTCATCGCCCTCGATTGCATCGGTAGTGAGGGTAAATTTCATCCCTTCAACAAGCATCACTGAATCTGTCTTAAACGTACCGATACGGATTTTCGGCCCTGCCAAATCTTGGAGGATGGCCGCTGGGATACCCGTCTTTTTCATCGCCGATCGGAGATTGATCACACGGTTGCCATGCTCATTAAAATCGCCATGAGAAAAGTTGAGGCGCATAACATTCATACCTGATTTTAAGAGTTCAGTAAGTGCCGGTTCAGATTCGGTAGCGGGACCGATGGTGCAGACGATTTTGGTTTTCTTTGCGAGAGTGATCATACAAATATTTAGGATTAAAAATGAGCCTCGAAAGGCTCGTGGGAATGAGTATAGCACAGAGTGAGAGGAATTCAAAATAAAGTTTGGCCTCGAAATACTAGGACGAAGCATCGGGGTAAACTTTGTTGTAGTGATGTCGGCTCCGCCGACCCAGTCCATCGTTGCAGAAGCATCCCCGAGGCAGAGGATGGGGATGCTTCTGCAGGTACAATAGAAAAAGAGCCGTACCAAATGGTCGTGCTCTTGTTTGCGACTAAGCTGCCACCAAAATCACCGACGTCGTCATCTTCACCATCTTCATCGTCGGATTCGGATTGGCTCGACCGCACGTCGTGCAGAATTCACCAAAACCAATCGACCCCGACTTCCCCCCATGAACCACACCCTGGGTGAATTCGTGCTTACACTTTTTGGCACAAGCATCACAGACACCCCACTCGCATTCACAGCGAGTAATCATATTGGCTTTGCAACGTTCGCAGTGCGATCCGATCACCATGATGGCTTTTTGCTTCTCCACCCGAGTGTCGCCAAGGAAGACCAATCCTCCTCCGCGACTCCAGTAGCACAAATCACGAATTCTGGAGACTTCATGCTTATCAGCTTTGGTGCTACCACGAAGCATAAACTGCATGACCCCGACGTGCACCGGCTGAGTGACAGTCATTTTACCATGGGTCGTCGAACGTTCCTTTTCTTTGGCACCGACATGGAAGCGTAACTCACAGAACCCCTCACTCCCCACATCCTTGCGACCTCCGTAAGACAACAGTCCCCCAGACTTCAGCCTTTTGATAATAGAGGCGATCACTTTCCGTTCACCCCCCCCATTTGGAACCAATGTCAGCGTCGAAGCCTTTGCGTCACGAATGATTTTCATTGCTTTTTCTTTCTCTTTGATTTTTTACTGAACAGAGTGAGTAAGATATACAAAGCAATCAAGCTCTGCACTCCCACCCTTCCATCTGGAACGCTATCATATTACTAGACCTGCGTCAATGAATTTTGTAAATTTGCTCACCACTCATCGTTGTCATTTTGTTGGTTTTTTGCTATAGTCCTCCTGTTGTTTGTAGCTAAGGGTCTAGAAATTGATGCGAAGTGCTGGCCCCGCGGAGACTACTCCCCGGGACGCTGCATTTTTCAACCAATCGCTTTGCTCTTGGGAAAAATGCGCGCATAGCTCAGTTGGTAGAGCACATCACTGATACTGATGGGGTCCTAGGTTCAAATCCTAGTGCGCGCACAATGGACGGTATTCGAAATTCACAAAGCTAATACCAATATGGACAAATGAAAAAACGCCATCCAGAAGCCTGGACGGCGTTTGAGAAGGACAGGTGCTTCAGAGAGACAAACCATAGAAGAGGTAAGCACCGAAAAGTCCCCCGAGTAACGTAGCGACAATGACCATGCCGATGGCCTGTTTCCGTGACAGCGTGCTAAAGCACTCGATCAGTGAAGGCTGCTTCCCGAGTTTTTCATCGCCCGGGAGTGGATCGAGTCCTCCGAACCAATCCTTCCAGAAGCCGGAATGGGGGGTATTGCTAGAGGAGCGATTTTCCATTGCTTTGCTAATCGTTGAACGGTGCATACTGAATTTCCTTTCCCGCGAGATTACTCTCGCGATTTTTGTTTGAGTGTTGAACTTACTTGAGGATCGTCGAGATGACTCCCCCAACGACCACCATCCACGCGAGGATGACACCCACCATACGAATTGTATTGTATCGGCTGGCATTTGTGCGCATCTCCCGCTCTTCTTCGAGTGCCTGTTCAGGCGACACCAAGCGGCCGGTCTTTTGGCTCCGAACGAATTGCCGTGTCATAGAACTACCGTCCTTTCTGAAATTTCACCTGTACTTCATGTAGCAGATGTTCTACCTACTATCCTAGCATACTTGACTATATTTGTCAAGCATTATCTACTATACTTCTGTGTATAACCGGTGGACAGCAAAAAACCGCTCTGTTGAGCGGTTTTTTGAGTATTGTATTCTTTCTTTTGTTCCGTCCTCGGCCAAGAATCTAAAAGAGTCTTGCCTTAACGCGCAGTCTTTCCTGTGAGTCAAAATGCCTGTGAGGCCGGTATCTGTATGCCTTTCCGAGTCCAATTGGAACCCAGAAAATCGACACAATCAGTCTAAATGTACCGAAGTACACCGACGTTGTTCAATTTGAAATAATCCACGAGCAGCTTCCGCTACCCGTGCCTTGTTACGACTT
>JBBTSQ010000009.1:0-27984 GCA_038078755.1 Patescibacteria group bacterium | reverse complement strand
TTCTTTATATCTTTTAGTACTGAATTTGTAAAGCTGTCGATACCAGTCACCACCACATCACCAGTCAGCTTTGGCACTGATCCTGCCTGACTCAAGCTTGGGGTAAACGCCACCTGAAATGCCACTTGTCGTTTTGATTTAGTGAATCCAGTGCCCGCAGGAAGATCTCCCGCATCCCATACCACCTCACCGCCAACTGGATTATAGGTGACTGATTCACCGGGAGGATTGATTGCGGTAAGCCACTTCACATACGACGGGAGCACGGTCGAGACTTTTGCGTCAGTGACTGCATTTGAAGAATTACTCAGTGTCCAGACAATAGTATAGGTAGTCTCCACATCCGCTTTCGGCGGTAGCGGTCCTGTATTTCGAAATGGTCCAGTGGAATATACCGCAAAAGAAGCGAGAATCAGATCTGACGCAAGCTTGATCCGTCTGGTGAGGGTGGTCACCACCTGCTCTGAAGCAGAGCCGACTCCCACCCGCTCCCCTTTGGCAACTGCGCCGAGCATGATATCTGGATTGGTAAATGACGGACCAGAAGAAGTCAAAGACGGCCGTGAAGAAAAATTAAAACTCAACCGCCCAGAAGACCCCGGCTCGATTGACGCAAAATCACTCACGGTGGATGCGTCCCAGACAATGGTGTTATCAAGTGATCGATAAAATCCTCGATCGACCGATACCGACCCTTTGTCAAGCGGATCGCCGGAAAGCTTCACTTCGATTGTTGCATTAGAAATACGGTCGCTGGTATTGTTTGTCCACAACAAATCAACTCGAGTATTTCGCCCGCCACGAGAGATGTATTCAGAGGCGCTACTGCCGTCAATCGCCATATCAATACTAAACAGCGGTTTACGGATCATCACTGAACGGACCGATGAAAGAAATACTGCCCCGAGAGAATTGTCACTCGATGCATTGCCGATTCCCGCGTTAAATCGAAAGACCCGCTCTTCACCGTCTTGACCTGAAATAGTACCCTTGATCACGATGGTTCGCTTTGAATTAGGCGCGATATCTCCCAGACGCCAGAGCGTGGTGCCATACGAACTATCGGGCAAAGCCGTCTTGAAGGCAAACCCAAATGGATACTCGGCAGCAAGCATCACATTGTTGAGCGTATTGGTGCTATTTGATGCCACCTCGACAGTAAATTCGACCGCTTGACCGGCATTGGCCTCGCTTACTCCGGCTACAGTAAGAGATAGGGGCGACGAACTCACCACAATCTCATATTCTTTTTCCTTATAAAAAATCGCATTTGATCCAGCCACTCGATATTCCACACCAATACCGATTTGCTTTTTACTATTTTGCTCACCAAACAAAATAGCTTTAATGGTCTTGTTTGAGATGGAATTGGCAGGAATATCTCCGAGCGATTCTCGATATTTAGTAAAGTCAGTATCAAGGTCGGTCACACTGCGTGTCCCTTCGGGATACGTGACAATGAGATCGGTGAGCTCGAGCGCGGTATTGTTGTCGTTGACCACCGCGACATCGAGTGACAATTCTTCTCCGCCATTAATAGAAACGGGGCCAGAAATTTTAATATCAACATTGTCGGTTGAGACAGTATTACCGCCCCCCAACACAACATACAGCGCCACCAGTACCGCAAGTCCAAACACGCCAACGGAAGACACAAAGAACTTTTTGGTAAATGACCAAGGTACATCACCGTAAGTGGTTGATTCAGATGGTATGGCATGCGTGAGGGGTTCTGATCCAAAATCCTTCCGCACAACAATACCCTGATCGTGCAAATGTAGTGAACGTCGCTTTTCTTTTGGCTGAAAACTTTTGGAGTAGAGACTCTGCTTCACATCATCAATACGATGCGGAGTGCTGTCCGATTGTGACCGAGAATTGTCAGGGGTCATAGAGATATAGTATAACATAGACGATAGACAACAGAACAGAGACATGAGACTGGAAAAGGGCGGTCGCTTCGCGACCGCTCTTTTCCATATTTTCCTGTCTGTAGTCTGTTGTCTGTGTTCTGTCGTCTTCTTTTACAGCTGACTCTCCTTGAGCGACTGATTGATCATAGCGATCGCCTGCCGACTATAAACACCAAAGCTGGTCAAAAGTTCGGGTGTCCACTCATCGCTCTGCACAAAAGCCGACAACTCGGGAGATGCTCCCACATAGCCAAGTAAATGCAAAATCCGCAGTACCGTAATCGATTCAAATTGAGCGAGTGACACCGTAGAAAAAGAGTGGCGCTGGCTAAAAGCGATCGCCGATTCAACCGTATCAAAAAGCACATCGTGCCTTTCTTCGCCATGAAGCAGTCGTTTCAATAACGCCGTAATCCGCACCAAAGTATCCCTCACATCTTTCGCATGTCCAAAATCGATATAATGATTTGAATGCATCCGCGCGGAAGTCACTCGCCAAATATCTTTGCCCCGAACCAGAGAAAATTCTCCAAAAGTATAATCGGTAAGGCTATGCCGAAGTTTTGATCGCATCGTCCGCACTGCCTGCGCCTTGGCCCAGACTAATCCAAGCTCTCGAGTGAAAATCAGGTGATGCCGACTGGCTTCGCCGGATGGAGCACTGCCTAGGACAATCCCCTTAGTATGATAAATATGATACGACATAAGACTTTTTCAGATTCTCCCTTTTTTAAAGGGACCGTCCACAGGTGCCTATCACAAACGATAGGCTCACTGCATTCCGATGCAGGAGGGATTTTACTGAATTCAAAATCCTCCGTCTCGAAGACTCGCCACCTCCTTTAGTAAAGGAGGAATTAACTTATTATAACACCGTAAAAGAGGTAAGTGTCTCAAGTACTGTCGGCAACGCGGTCACCCCATCATCTTTACAAAAATGCCCCTTCCCTTTTTCAATAATCACTTTAGCGCCAAGTGCTTTAGCAAATGAAAGACCTTTTGTAAGCGGCACGACTGTATCATCATTAGAAAATAGTGTGGTGATCTTCGGGCAAGCTAATTTAACTCGCTCAAAATTAATCCCCTCTTCTTTTGTATCGTAGAATTCAGCCAATTCTGGGATCGAAATGTTCCCTGAAAATCCTGCCACAAAAATCGCCCCGCCTACTTTGGCTTTTTTCGGCAAACTCTCAAGATAGCGGACAATGGCGATACAGCCGAGACTGTGCCCGATAAAATAAGTATGTTCATCAGGAGCGCCGACTGCCTCTTTGATTGTCTTGGTCCATTCTTTCACCTGCGGAGTGGCGGGAGTGGGCATCGAAAGCGCATCGACAGTAAAATAACGAGCTTTCAGCTCGGCAATCAGCCACGGAAACCAGTGATTGTTTGACCGACCGTCCCACCCGTGTACCAGAAAGACTCTTTTTTGCATCGCCATAGTATAGCAAAAAACCCACACGGCCGTGAGGCGGTGTGGGTGAAGAACTACAGATGTGCGAGACGGGCGAGAAGCCCCTCCACCGTAGGGAAGGTTTCTGGCCACCCAGCCCCGTATAGATTCTGATGTGAAATGGCCCCGTGAGCAAAACCAAACGGCTTCCCCTTCTGCCAACCAATGACATGGGTCCGTCCTCGCGAAGTGAGATCGAGATACCACACGCCTTTTCCACGATCGGCCGGAGCATCAATCTTAAGTTTAGCGCGAGGCAATTCCGACTGAATGCGGTGTGCCAACGGTCTCAACTCATCAGGCAGATCATCCCCTGCGGCAATATCAGCAACCGTGCCAAAACTAATGACTCCTTCAGCGGCAAGTCCCAATGTCCATTGTTCGACTTTCATAAGATGTTCCTTTCGACAGTTCTTTGTTGATAATAACACAACTCCATCAAAAAGCAAATCGAGTAAGAAAAACCCCGTGGATTGCTCCACGGGATTGCGAATGGGTCGCACTGGTCAGACCAGCGCAAGGGCTTCACGAAACGGCATCCCAGACTGCCGAGCCAAATCGGCGCACGCGGCCAGATCTTTGAGAGAAACTTTTGATTCGACTGCGAGTCCGACATCATCTTCGTTGCTGATACCGGCCGACAGGAGCACTGCCGCGCGAAGACGCGAGCGTCCGAAAGCAATCCCAGCGAGCATTTTCATAAGTAAAGGTTTCCCAACCTTCATGCCAAAAGTCTGCTCCATCGAATGCCATGCTCCCTCAATGATCACACCCTTGAATTGTCGCTCGCCCTGAAGGATTGTGACAGAAAGCTGACACAACGACTCCATTTCGCCGATCGGTCCTTCGTAGGTAGCATGATCTTCGCAATCGAGGACGTAGGTCACCAGAGTGATCTTGGTGGGTGTCAGCATAACGATTTGCCCACCAAACGCCAATTCCACTTCGAGCATATTGCTGAGTGCCTCGCCTGGGGTCAGAAAATGTCGAGATGGCTGTTCGAAGTGTTCACCACACTTGTCTCGTGACTGAATTTTCGTAATCATAGTCTTGGAAGGAACAGAAGTTTCTGCTGACCAGCGTTTTGGGACACATATCCCATTACCTAGTTTTCTGTGTATATTATATACCCTATAAATTATTTGTCAAGCTTTTCGGGCGCTAATTTTACGTTGATTTAGAGCCGTTTTTTGACAAAACCTCAAAAAACGGCTCTAAATCAGGCTTTTTTGAGTCAAAGGCTCACTGTTTTAAAAGGATGGCTCACACAAAACGTGTGAGCCATCCTTTTTTTCTGGGCCGATGTAGAGCACTTTTTGAGTGATTTTTCGAAAATAACCAACTTGAGAAAATCAGCGGATTTCAAGTAAAAAAGAAAGCGAATCACACTTAATTTCAGTACCTGAAGCCTCCCCAAACGACAGTTCCTTGAGTTGGTTAGCCTTCACAATCTCTGTTTTAAATCGAGAGAGGAACATTTCTCCATCTTCGTCGGTCGAAACGGTGAGCGTCGGCCGATCAGCGACCGTCAATCCCTTTTCTTTTCGCGCATCTTGCACCGCGCGGATAAATTCACGAAGCATTCCCTCTTCTTTCAGCTCGGGGGTGATAATAATATCCAACGACACTTCACCAAAAAGTTTCTCGTCCTCTAGTACTTCTTTGACATTAACTTCATCAAGTACGAGTTGAAGTAGCTGAGAATTATCCTTAATCTCTTGACTCAAATTTTTAAATCTTAGCTCTGAAAGTGGTTGTCTAATATTAATCTTAGCATCCATTCTGGACTGTAAACCTAATGATACTAACTTTCTCACTTCTGCCATCTCTTTGATTATTCCTGAATCGTGAATCGTGAATCGTGAATCGTCTGCAACCGGCCAGCTTTCCAAATGCACACTCTCTTTCTCACCCGTAAGCGCTTGATACAAACTCTCCGCAAAAAATGGTGTCAGTGGAGCCAGTAATTTTGAGACAGTCAATAGCACTTCGCACGTCGTGGCGAGCGCAAACGCTCGGTCTGTTTTTTCGCCGGATTTAATTCGCTCGCGCGAGCGTCGCAAATACCATTGTGAAAGGTCTGCCACAAATTCTCGTATCGCCCGTGATGGTTCAAAGAGCTGGTAGTGTTCAAATCCTTCCGTAACTGTTGCGACCATTTCACCCATCTTTGCCAAAATCCACTGGTCGAGCACCGACGGACTCTTTCGCGAATCAACTTTATCGTGTGCCACCTCTCCCGCGTAGAGTTGGTAGAATGCCAGCACGTTTGCAAGCAGGTTAAATACTTTTTTCACTATCTCATCCACCGTCTTTGCATCATAGTTTTTTGAATCTCCCGGCTGGTTGACGCTGTACATAAAGAAACGGAGTGCATCGACACCGAATTTGTCCATCTCCTCCCACGGCTCCACAATATTACCCAAAGACTTTGACATCTTCTTTCCCTCTTTATCCAAAATATGCCCGAGACAAATCACATTTTTGTAGGCTTTGCCTTTGCCCATCAACGCACCGATTGCGTGTAGGGTATAAAACCACCCGCGAGTCTGATCGATGGCTTCAGCAATAAAATCGGCAGGATAGGCGAGCTCTTTCCCTGCAAATGGCTTGCCCTGAGCAAAGTCGAAGGGATAATGGTCTTGCGCAAATGGCATCGCACCAGAATCAAACCATACGTCCATCACCTCTTTCACTCGAGTGAGCACGCCTCCGCAATCACACGAAAGTTCTACTGTATCGATATATGGTCGATGCAAATCTAATTCAAAATCAATATTGTGTGACAGAGGAACAAACGGCAACTCCATTACTTCAGCATTTTGCATAAAAAATTCATTGCCATCTCGAAGGGTGATGGTATCTTTTTGATCAAGGCCTTTCGCAACCGAGCTCAAGAGCCACGCCGGAGTATCGTGTGTCACTATCAAAATAGTTTTGTCTTGATATTTCTCTTCAAAACCATACAGCGCTTCACCCACTCGACGCTTTACATCGAGATGACTCTCGCCTCCCTCTGGACCTTGCGTAAACCAGCCGCTGCCCGGATGAAAATTTTTATGATATTCAGACACTGGCTTGCCATTGAACACACCAAACTCGATTTCACGCACTCGAGCATCAAACACGATATCTTTTTTTGAAAAACCAATCACTCCCGCGACGGTCTCGGCGGTTTGCCTCGTACGAGCAATCGGCGAGCTGACAATGATGTCGATCTTTTTATTGACTAATTTTTTTGCAGACGATTCTGCTTGAGTGCGTCCAGCATCATTCAGTCCGGGACAGTCAATCGCCGAGCAGAGGAATTTTTCCGTATTTCCCGGATATTGCCCGTGACGCATAATCAAATACCGATTGCCCGATTTTTTCACACGCTTTTTGAGCTCATCCACCGAGCCGATGACTTCTTGCTTTTTGCAGGTAGCACAAGACCAGACGGGCAATGGCGTACCCCAATATCGCTCGCGAGAAATCGCCCAGTCTTTGACCTCACGGAGCCATTCACCAAATCGGCCATCTTTGATATATGACGGTTCCCAATTGATACCCTGATTTTCGCCAATGAGCGTATCGCGGAGCGCAGACATTTGTATGTACCACGAATCGCGAGCGAAATAGATGAGTTTGGTCTTGCATCGCCAACAATGCGGATAGGTGTGGGTGTATTTTTCTTTTTTGAAGAGAAGCTCTCGAGAAGCCAAATCTTTGATAATATCCACCGTTGTCGCCTCCTCCACCACCGACTTCCCTGCCAGAAAGCCAGCTTCTGCTTTAAACGTACCGTCTTCGTTTACCAAATGGTATTTTGGAAGCCCGACTTTTGTGCCAAGCTCAAAATCTTCCTGACCATACATCACAGCCGTGTGCACTACCCCTGTACCGTCAGTGGTGGTCACAAAATCTGCCTGGTAAATCTTGTAGGCATTTTGTAATTTATCTTTTTCTGGTCCGGAAATGCTGCCGTCATGCGACGACTGCTCCGCTCTCTGCGTTCGCAGGTTGTCTTTCAAGAATGGGTAGAGGGGTTCGTATTCAAGACCGACAAGCTCTTTTCCTTTAAAAATCTTTAATTCAGAACCAGTTGGAATTTCTCTTACATCCCCCTTACTATCTTTCCAAATACTATGGTGTCTATCCTTAGCAAAAATATATTTCTTATTATCTTCTTCTATTTGTACATAAGAAATATTTTCTCCTACAGCAAGTCCCACATTCCCCGGAAGAGTCCACGGGGTTGTTGTCCATGCGAGTACATACGTTTGATTATCCGTTGTAAAATTACCAATCTTTTGACCAGCCTTTAATTTAAACCCTACCGTCACCGACAAATCTTTTACCTCCGCATACCCTTGCGCGAGCTCATGTGAAGACAGCCCCGTCCCGCAACGCGGACACCACGGCACCACTTTGTAGTCTTTGTAGAGTAGCTTTTGGTCAGAGACTTTTTTCACAATCGCCCAGAGGGATTCGATATAGTGTGGCTCGTAGGTCACATACGGATGTTCGAGATCAACAAAATAGCCAATACGGTCGGTAAATTTCTGCCAATCACCCACATACTTCCAGACAGACTCTTTGCACTTTTGATTAAACTCGCCAATACCGTACGTTTCAATTTCTTTTTTTGATTTTAAGCCCAATTCTTTTTCCACTTGAAGCTCTACCGGCAGACCGTGCGTGTCCCACCCGCCTTTTCGGCGGACGTTAAAGCCCTGCATGGTTTTGTATCGCGGAATAGCATCCTTGAACGCTCGTGCTTCGAGATGGTGAATACCCGGCTTGCCATTGGCGGTCGGTGGCCCTTCATAAAACACAAAATCGCCATTAGGTGCCGGCTTCTCAAGGGTCTTTTTAAAAATTTCCTTGTCTTTCCAAAACGCCAAAATTTCTTCCTCTTTTAGAGCAAGCGGGCTTTTTACTCCCTTTTTAGTCATATCATCCTTTTCGGTAGCCATTTGAAATCCCATAGTAGCACATTTCCTCCCCGAAAAACAAAAAACCGTCCGTCTGTCGACGAACGGTTTGCGAGAAAGAACACAAGTCAGCCTTTCTTTGGTTGCGAAGAGTCTGCCTTGCCGAGATAGAGCGTATCGGCTTTTTTGTAGACCACGTATGGCACGTTGATTGCCATGTTGGTCAAACTCAAGCCCGGCTCAAGCGCGATGTTATCAAACGCATACACTTTGCCATCCGCATCGTGAACCAGAAGTCGATCTCTAATCACGACCACGGCTTGAGGCAAGAAAGTCTTACCCTCGAATACAGCTTGTGTAGACGATAATGGAGCACCATCCAATCGTGGACCATTTCTCATCGTATCCCTCAACAAAGTGACCTGCTCTTGGCCAACAGACAGCAAGCAAAACAAAAGAACGCAGATTGCCGCTCTCAAGATGGAGCCTTTCGCGCAGCCCATAATCTGATCGACAAAATCTTTGCCTATCGAAAATTGAACCGCCCCGATAATAAGAAATACCACGGCACAAATCCCAATGAGGTCATGGGCAGCACTTAACAATATACTTAGATGTGTCATTGTTTGATTCCTCTGGATGTATAGGGACACCCTGCTTGAAACCCTTTTCAACGAACAGTCGAGACGGTGCACACGCAGCATCTTCTGTTTTCTGTGTTATATCATACACCTGTATGATTTATTTGTCAAGCTTTTCGTAATATAACCATTTATTTTATCCATATTTAGAGCCATATTTTGATGATTTAATCAAAATATGGCTCTAAATATGGGATTTTTTAAGACAACGGCTCACTGGTTTTGCTAAAAAATCAGTGAGCCGTTCGTTTATTTTTCACATTTCTTGCCCACTTCACCATTTCTCCATTCATGAATCATAATTCTTAAATCTTAATTCAACCCATCACATCCTCTCCGGCACCGGAATCGCGAGCAAATGGAGTATTTTTTCAAGAGTCAGGGCGGTTGCAGAAGTCAAGGCGAGACGATATGGGGACTCCGGATTTTTCTCGTCGATAATGAGATTGTTGCCGTAGTAGGCATTAAAAGATGCCGAAAGCTCGATGGCAAACGTGACCAACAGATGCGGAGCGTATTCGCGAGAGACTTTGTCGAGCACTTCGGGAAAACGGTACAGCGTGCGTTCGAGCTCCCCTATTGTTTTCGGTGACACAGCCGTCGACGGAGTGAGTCCTGCAACTTTCGCTTTCGCAAGGACGGTCCTTGCGCGGACGGTGGTGTATTGCAAATACGGACCAGAATCGCCTTCAAACGAAAGCGATTTTTCAAAATCAAAAATAATATCTCCACCGATAGCTTGTCGCAAAATCGTATACTTGATTGCCCCAAGCGCTACCTGCCCTGCCACCTGCTCCTTTTCCGAATCACTCATGCCTCGATCGGCTAGTTTCTTTCGCGCCAATGCTTTCGCTTCATCAATCAAATTTTCGGCAGAAATAACGGTGCCGGTACGAGAAGACATTTTGCCGGACGGTAGCCTGAGCATGCCGTGAGAGAGGTGCCTGATCTTCCCCACCATTTCTGGATAGATGAGCTCTGACACACAACGGATCACTTTGAAATATTCGCTCTGTTCGTTGGCAGTGATGGTGATCGACAGCTCGTGCGGATAGGCTTTTTCTTTGAGTGCCAGTAGACCAATGTCTTTGGCTTCATAGGTCGGCAGTCCTTCTTTGTTCAAAAATACGCGAGTATGTAAATCGTGGACTTCACCTTTGAACACTACCGCCCCTTCACTTTTTTCAAATATCCCGTGTTCGAGTTGTTCAAGCACAATCCGCTTGCCCGCCGGAGCCGACTCACTTTCAAAGAAATGAAAATCGAAGGTGCTTCCGAGCCGTTTGTATATTTTTTCAAAGCCGTCAAGCGAAGCCTTTCTGCCGGCATCGTAGAGGGTGTTTATTTCTACATCCGTTCGTTCATAGATTTTTTTATTGAGAGCCACAATCTCGATCTTGCTAGCCGGATCACTTTCAAAAGCCGTATTACCTTCGGCATATGCCTTGCCCATCGATTCAAGAGTGAGTGTCTGCGTACTCGATTTTTGTAGCGCCCAAATAGTCTTCGCCACATGCATCCCCACATCACCGTGATAGGTCGCTCGCCTCACGGAACTTCCTGTAGTTTCCAGTATTCGAGAGACCGCCTCGCCAATCGCATTGTTCATTAAGTGACCAATATGAAATTCTTTAAACGGATTCGGCTGGGTATACTCCACCATTACTTTTTGAGACAATTTCGATTTTTTTTCTTTCTGAGAAAAGATATGAACTACTTCGCCGACTAAAAAATCTTTTGATAGATGGAAATTGATAAATCCTGGACCGGCGATTTCGATTTTAGAAATTTCGGATGGCATCTTTTCGGAAAGTCTTGCAACAATTTTCTCCGCCAATTCTCTTGGCTTCATCCCCACCTTTTTAGAGAGGGCCAACGCTACATTTGTGGCAAAATCCCCATGCGACAGCTCGCCCGGGTGTTCTAGAACTATCGGATAGGGCTCAATACTAAGCGCTTTGAGCGCCTCGGCAATATATGTCTCGAGTGTTTGTGTAATCACGGTACTACTATAGCGGATAAATGTGCACCTCACAACAAACGGCTAACAATCATCAACATGTAAACCAACAACACACAAATATTCGCGACCGCGTAGATTTGTGTATTTATATGTAGGGAGCTATTTTGTCTATGATTTTTTGGAAAAGAAAAAGCGGGAGGGGTGACCCTACCGCTTGTAATGAACCAGATTATTTGTGAGACCGAGCCACGAGGTGTTGATCAATAACCTTGACCACGCTCGCGTAGACTTCGTCCGGTGTTTGATTGGCGTCAACAATCTGACAGTACCCACCTCCTCCACGACCAACCTTCATCTTGCCTTCTGGTGATATTTGATACTGCTCAACCACTACCGGAAGGTCTGTGCCGAACTTAAGCAACCCCGCCCGGACTTTTTCATGGAAATCCATCTTCCGATCATCGAAATGATTGCCTCCGGGCCGATTTTGAATTCGCGCTTGAGCCACTTTAGCATCCACATCAAGAATGATGTAGAGACTCGGCCGACATTCTCTCAAACAAATTTCTCGAGTCTGCCAGAAGAGCTCCTTCAAATGCTCTGCTCCCTGCGCCACTACATTGTAGGCATAAGTCGAAGAGTCAAAGCGGTCACAGACCACAATCTTTCCCGACACAAGGGTAGGCTTCACCAACCCCCGAAGATGCTCATGTCGAGCCGCCCACACCAGATGAAATAGTGTCGCTCCATCAGCCTCTTTGGCAAGTGGGTTATTGAGAGCCACATCACGAATCACTTCAGCGAAAGGTGTACCACCCGGCTCGCGAGTAAAGACGACTTCGGCCGGCCACAGGTATTCGGCTTTCAATCTTTCCAAAACAGTGCCTTTGCCTGAGCCATCAAGACCTTCAACGACGATGAATGGTGGTTCGATTTTCATAATTGAATTCTACAGTACAGTGTTCTCTCTCAACACTAACAGACCAACCCCATACATGCAAACTATTTCTTTTTTCGTAAAATCATATCAATCCTCTCTGCAATTTTCTTAAAATCTTTCTCTTTCCTGCCTCGAGTCGTCTCGGCGGCAGAGCCCACACGAATACCAGATGGGTCTACCGGAGAGCGAGTGTCAAACGGAATACCATTTTTGTTGACAATAATCTCCTCTTTCTCGAGCCGATCGCTCGCTTCTTTACCGGAGATGCCGGTGCCATTCATCCAAGTGTCAATCAGTACCAAATGTGAATCAGTGCCTCCGGAAATAATCCGCCAACCTCGTTTTGAAAGTTCATCCGCAAGCACTTTGGCATTTTTCACCACTTGCTTTGCGTACTGTTTGAAAGCTCCGGTCGAAGCTTCTTTGAGCGCCACTGCCACCGCCGCCACTTGATTTAAGTGCGGACCACCTTGTAGTCCGGGAAACACCGCTTTGTCTATCAAATCGGCAAACGAAACTTCTTTGCCTTTGGCATCGAGCTTGGTCTTGTCTTTTCGCATAAAAATTAAAGCCGAGCGTGGACCGCGGAGAGTCTTGTGTACGGTGGTTGTCACCACATCAGCATATTCAAACGGGCTTGGATAGGCCTTTCCCGCCACAAGGCCTGCAAAATGAGACATATCCACCATCAAAATGGCTTTGCAAGCATCGGCGACTTCACGGAATTTTTTAAAATCAACAATACGCGGATAAGCGGTAAAGCCGGCCACAATAATATTTGGCTGTTCAGCCATCGCCTGCTTTTTAATCACCTCAAAATCAAGCAATTCTGTTTTTTGATCGACACCAAACTGCACCGATGTCCAAAATTTGCCGGTCGCGGATACTTTTTGTCCGTGAGTCAAATGTCCGCCGTGCGCGAGTGACATCCCCATAATTTTGCCCTCCTTTGGAACCAACGCGAGGAAGACTGCAAGATTGGCCGGAGAGCCGGAAAGTGGCTGGACATTCACGTGCCATTTTTCTGAAGAGAGTCCAAATAATTTGAGTGCCCGAGCTTGAGCTAGAGACTCTATTTGATCCACCACATCATTGCCTCCATAATATCGCTTCCCGGGATAGCCTTCAGCGTATTTGTTGGTGAGTTCTGATCCAAGAGCTTCGAGCACATCTTTAGACACCACATTTTCTGACGCGATTAAATTGACCACCTTTTTCTGGCGCTTCTTTTCTGCTTCTAAGAATTTTTTGATTTGAGTGTCTTTCATATTGAAAGTATATGGTAAAAGACAAAAAGTAAAAAGTGGTACCGTACGATACGCAACACATTCAACATTTAGACAAAAAGAAAGGCCGCCTGGACCTTTCGCAAGCAAGATTTGCATCTTGTTGAGGGTCCGAACGGCGGCCTGATCCCGAGTTTGAGCTCGTGTGGTTTCTAGGTAAATCACAGATAGGTGCACTTTGCCTAGATCTTGACCGTAGCTTTCTGCTGGGGAGAGGAGCAAAAGCTCCCTATGGTGTACAACGTCCTCGTTGTTCTTGAGCCTTGTGAGGCTATACGGGGACATATTTAGAATAGCACTACCTTATTTCTGATGCAAGTGGAAAACTCACCTGACCATGGTACACTAAACACATACTATTTATTTAAATCTCATGCGAAACTATAACGCGCTACTCAAGGAAATTATGGATACCGGAGTTGATCGAGTCGGCAGAAACGGCACCACTCGAGGACTATTCACCAGAGCGCTCCGGTTCAAGATGTCAGACGGCTTCCCTGCCACTACCACCAAAAAACTCGCTTTCCGTAGTGTCGCCACCGAACTCTTTTGGTTTATGTCAGGATCAAACGACAACAAAGTGCTCAAACGTCTCGGTTGTGAAATCTGGACCGCCAACGCCGAGGCGGATTATTGGAAACCAAAAGCGAAATTTGACGGGGACCTTGGTCGAGTCTACGGAGTGCAGTGGCGAAAATGGCAAAAGCCAGACGGCAGTGTTGTCGACCAGCTCGCCCAAGTCATTGAGAAAATTAAAAAAGATCCCAATGACCGCCGACTGGTGGTCACCGCATGGAACCCAGGAGAAATCGACCAAATGGCGCTCCCGCCGTGCCATATGATTTTTCAATTCTTTGTGACTAATGGAAAATTATCGCTCCACATGTTCCAGAGAAGCTGTGACACCTTCCTTGGCGTACCATTTAATATCGCCTCCTACGCGCTCATGCTCCACCTTGTTGCGCAGATGACCAACTTGGTTGCTGACGAGCTCATCCTCACATTAGGAGATGTGCACATCTACCACGACCATTTTGATGCAGTAACAGAGCAACTGTCTCGAGAACCATTCCCCCTACCGACACTCTGGCTTGACCCAAAAATCAAAAGTCTCGCGGATATTGATGTATCAAAATTCCAAACGCCCGAAGATATTTCCACTATCGTGAAATTGGTCGACTACCAATTTCACCCGGCAATCAAGGCAAAAATGGCGGTCTAACAATTTGTTAATTAATGACTCAAAGTAAGCCGAAAGTCAGTATTGTGGCAGCACTAACAACCAAAAACGGCTGTATTGGTAACGGCGCTAATCTGCTTTTTCGCATTTCAGACGATTTAAAACGCTTCAAACAAATCACTTCCGGCCATGCAGTGATTTTGGGTAGAAAAACCTATCAGTCTATCGGCAAAGCCCTTCCCAACCGCGATAATTTTGTGGCTACTCGAGACAAAAGCTTTGTCGCCCCTGACGCGACAGTAGTGGGGAGTATCCCGGACGCAATTGAGAATGCTTGGGAAAAAGAAATAATGAAAAACCCGACAAATCCAGAAATATTTCTAATTGGTGGAGGAGAAATCTATACCCAAGGGCTTCCACTCACTCAAAAACTCTACCTCACTCTGGTTGAAAGTGACGCCTACGGAGACATATTTTTTCCACCGTACCCAGATTTCACTCACGAGACTTTTCGAGAGAAAAGGGTAGACGAAAAAACAGGACTTACCTACACATGGATCGATCTTGAGCGTCCACACTGATACTACTTTCCACTTGAGCCAAATCCCCTCGCCCCCCGGTGACTATCTGATAATTCTGTAACTTCCACTATGGTTGGGTGCTCAACTTTTTGGATCAATAATTGCACAATCTTATGCCCTTTCTCAAACACGTACGTTTCTTTCGAAAGATTCATTACTCCAGCATGCACTTCTCCACGATAGCCCGCATCAATCACCCCACCAAAAGTTTTGATACCGTACTTGTGCGACAATCCGCTTTTATCCCACAATAACCCCACATATCCATCAGGGATTTCAAATGCAAGACCAAGTGGAATCGATTTCCGCTCCCCCGGAGCAATAGTCACTCGCTCGGGTACACAAATATCCATACCCGCATCATTTATATGTGCAAATTTAGGGATGGTCGCATCTGGATGGATTTTTTTAATTTTGACTTTCATTGCAACACGTTATTGACCTGCGTATTTTTCCTTTTCAGCATTTAAGAGTACAAATTCAACACCACTTTGTCTGAAAATTTTTTTTGATTTCTCTGCCTGATGATAATCTTTCAAAGCAACAATGCGTTTAATCCCTGCATTAATTAAAATTTTTGCGCAAATATAACAAGGGGTCATATGACAATAGAGTGTTGCTTGGTCCAATGCAATTCCCATCCGGGCCGCTTGAGCGATTGCGTTTTGTTCCGCATGGACCGTACGTACACAATGTTTTGATTCAGTATTATCATCATTGATCACCGTATGCATCTCATGACCCAATTCATCACAATGCGCCATACCCACTGGTGATCCGACATAGCCGGTCACGAGCATTCGTCGATCACGTACCACTACACACCCAGAGCGACCTCGGTCGCAAGTCGCCCGACTCCCCACCAGCTCGGCAATATTCATAAAATACTCATCCCAAGACGGACGAGTGTGGGGTGTTTTTTTCTCCTCAATTTTCTTAACAGATTTTGATTGTTTTTTAGCCATACCGTTAGTATACCGATTCACCTATCTGTATGCAAAAGAAAACGGACACCGTGTTAAGTGTCCGTCGTGAAAAATCATTGAAGTGGCGCGTAACGCTTCACCATCTCAACCACTTCCGCCATTTCATGATAGCGTTCAAAACGAAAGAGTGGGTGATCGATACCGAGCACCAGACGAGTCACCTTGCTGTCGACATGTGCGACAGCAAGCGTCGGCAGACCATGTTTCTCGACGGCCGTGCCCAACTCGTAGCCGAGACCGATCGAAGGCAGATCACACACAGCGAGGAAAAAATCGCACTTACCAACACAATTCTGGATATCGTGCTGATAGACATCTCGCTCGGTACCATGGATCAAACCCAAAAATTCAAGAGTCTCGTAGCCCGCATCACGAAGACTTTCTTTGAGCCATTCAACGCTTCGTTTGAAATCGGCGGGAGCTTGGGTCAGACTACATCCAACATAGATTGTCATACAGAACTCCTTTCACTAGTCATTTCTATTTTGAGCGTAACAAATTACACGCAAACACAATAGCTTGTGCTTTTACTTTTATATGATATAATTGTATACAGAACAAAAACCTTTTAATAAAGAGGAGGTTCATTTGAAATCAAAAAAGAAACTACCTAGTAACAATCCAGCAGAACAAGTAAAAGTATTCGTCATCCCTGGAGGCCATAAGCCAGAACGGAAGACTGCTGGCGCGGTGGGATTTGATCTTGGTGTACGAGCGATTGTGTCGCTTGAATTTGAAAAAGATCATCCCGAACGTCGTATCGCCTACTTTGACTTCACCAAGAGGCCCGAGGATACCAAAGCTCGAAAGCGTGCACAACGGGTGAAAAAAGAAGGTGGTGGATACGAATGGGTGTACGTCCTTCCTCCCCACGGTCGATGTGTTGTTGCATCTGGAATTACCCTTGATGTACCCCATTGTCTCTGTTGGTATGTTCGCCCTCGCGGAAGCACGCCGTTTCGAGGCATTGTGGTAGCCTCTGCCGACGTTCCCGGAGACCCCGATTTCCGAGGAGAGCCTGTGGCAGTGCTGATCAATGACAGTTCGAAGCCATTTGAGATCCGGCATGGGCAACGATTGGTGCAACTGGTATTCGAACACGCTGTTCGCCCCGAACTGATCACCGTAGAGCGCCATTCTGCTTTGCGTAAGAGCAAACGGGGTTGTGGTTGCAACGGCTCAACTGGACACCACTAATTCGCAACCGCTATCTTTGACGACCCTGTCCTCAAAGATAGCGGTTTTTTGATTCCGGCCGTTCGGGGCAGTAGTCCCGAACGGCCGGAATCCCTCGCATACTATTTCGCCTGAATCTCAAAAAAATACATACCCATCCCACAAGAACCCACAATCGTGCCTTGAGATAAGGTACCCAGATTGATGTCGGTGATTCCAGACGACGGTAATTGTTTGCTAATATTCATATCTGGAATACGAATTGATGACGAACAGTCGAATGTGCCACTCGTATTCACTCGAAGCACGGTCGGCACACCAGCGGAGACGACACTCGTTTTTGGATAGTACCCTCCTTTGGCAGAAA
Source organism: Patescibacteria group bacterium (assembly GCA_038078755.1). GTDB lineage: Bacteria > Patescibacteriota > Minisyncoccia > Phycocordibacterales > JBAYGS01 > JBBTSQ01. Next base: position 10,582 of record JBBTSQ010000009.1, on the reverse strand, counting down.
GACTGACAATCTGAATGCCATCAACAATGCGGACTGGATCAACCGAAGTTGTGGGCAAATCGCCGGTCCGTCCCGTAAAGAAAAAAGCGCCGAAAATTAATCCCCCCGCAAGGACAACAGAGAATATGGTTGATTTCATAGTGTTAGAAAGTAAATACCGGCGATAACAAACCAATTATAACCAGACTGTTAATTACATTAAACACCGCAAAGGCGATAATGACCAGCCCTGCCGTTTTGAAAAAGATGCTCGATTGCAGTGCGCCATGGATACGGACAGAACTAAAGCTGATGAGTGCTAAAACCGGCAACGTGCCCAGAGCAAAGACAAGCATGGTCAATCCGCCAGTCATAAAACTGCCGGTTGAAAGAGTATAAAGTTGCATGGATTGCGTAAAGCCACACGGCAAAAAGAATGTGGCAATACCGAGGAGTACCGGGGTGGCGGTGTGGTTGAAAGTTGCAAGTGCCCGAGTATGTTTGGTCACAACATTCGGCATTGAGAGTTGTAACCTTTTTGCGTCGTGGAACACATCAAGCAAATTGATCCCGAGAATAAGCATCACCACTCCCACAACGAGACTCAATACAAAAGTAAGTGTTGTGCTCAAAGTAAACACCGACCCGAGCGCACCAATCACACCCCCGAGGACAAAAAAGGAAACAAGACGGCCGATATGAAATAGTACTGCCGGCCTTACCTTGTCCCCTTCCTTGGCAAACGTGGCTGACATTGAAAGTACCAAACCACCCACTACTGCCATACAGGTGGACACGGAAGCAATTAGGCCGATTATAAATGCCGTACCATATCCAACCTCCGACGTATTCACCAGATTCACGATGCCTAGTTTTTGCAGAATAATAAATAAAGCAATACATGCCCCCGCGATCGGTACCGCAATCTTAAAATCGCTCCACGCGACCGAATGTCTTTGCTTCGTCAGTGAGAGACTGTAGCCATGTGGTTTCAATACTTCGCTCAAATCTCGCGCAATGTGTTCTAAAGTCTTGTCGCCAAAGTCCCCCACGACTTCGACACTGTGGTCTGTAAGCGATGATTTCGCTTTTGCTACTTCCGGAACATCAACAAGTTCACTCTCAATAAGCGCCACGCAAGCCTTGCAATGCATACCCTGAACGTGAAATGTGTGTGTTTTCATAAAGAAATTAAATCCATCGATTAACCTTCAATTTGTAATTGAGATACTCATCACCAAATATATTTTCTAATTCAGGCTCTTCTCTAGATTTAATTAAATAATCCCAGAAGATAAAAAATAAAAAAGTAAGAATTAATCCTACAAATGAACCCGCCAAAAGAGCAAAGCCAAGAGTTATAAGAACAATACCGACATATAAAGGATTTCTTGAATATTGATACGGCCCTGAAATAATTAATTTGCGATGGTCATCAATCCCAAGCATTCCAAAAATTTCTACTTTGCTTTTTGAAAAAGCAATAGATGCCCATATTCGTATGCTTACCCCAATGACAATAAGTAAATTACCTATATACACAGGTAATTGAAAGCTTGCTATATTCAAATATTGATTCAGACGCTGTAGGAATAACATCCCCAGATACCCGCAAGCAAAAACTAAGATATTTGCGCTTATATTTCTAAAATAATTCATACTCATAATGATATTTTTTTACTAACGAAAAGAATAAGTGGGTTAAGCAAAAGCAACTGCGCCACCGGAGCGACACCGACTCCGACAAAAGGAATGATCGCCATACTGTCCGAATACGCCCACCGGAGAGAAGCGAGCCCCCACCACTCGACACCGACAGCGACTGCGACAGAAACAACCGAGAGCGCAATCCACTTTTTTGTGTTCATCACCTCAAACCAACGCCATGACGACAGAAATATCGAGAGTAGAAAATAAATTCCGCCCACCAATACAACATCGCCAAACGCTGCGGTCGAACACCGAACAAGTGTCCCCCACGCATCACCGTGCGGCTGGTACAAAACCGCTTGAGCATTTTCCCAGACAAAATTAAGCAAAAAAGTAGCCGTTATAACTAAAATAATTTTTTTCATGATTATAATTTCTTAGCCTTCAACCGAAGCGAATTGGTCACGACCGACACACTCGAAAAGGCCATCGCCAGGCCAGCAAACACCGGTGACAAAAGCCATCCGAAAACAGGATAAAATACCCCGGTCGCAAGCGGGATGCCGACAATGTTGTAGATGAACGCCCAAAAAAGATTCTGCTTAATGCCCCGCATTGTGATTTTAGAAAGTCGAATCGCTTTAACCAATTTTGAAATATCGCCATGAAGAAGAGTGATACCGGCAGACTCGATAGCCACATCAGTACCGGTACTCATTGCAATACCAACATCCGCTTGCGCAAGTGCCGGAGCGTCATTCACACCATCCCCCGCCATCGCCACAATTTTCCCCGCCAACTGCAATTCTTTTATCTTTGTCAATTTATCAGCCGGCAATACACGGGCAACCACATCATCGATACCAACAAGCGACGCAATGTATTTTGCAACCTTCTCATCATCTCCAGTGAGCATCACCACTTGTATGCCAAGCTTGTGTAAATCAGTGATTGCTTGTTTTGATTCTGCTTTTATTTCATCGCCGATCATTACAAAACAGAGAACTTTTTCTTTCGTTGCGAGAAGTACGGGTGTCTTACCTTGAGCCGTGAAAGGGGCAATTTTGGAATCGTCGAAGGTCACCGCAAGATCTTCCATAAATTTTGTATTGCCAACAAAATATTCAACACCTCCCACCGCACCCTTTACTCCTTTACCTTGGATACTCTCGAAATCTGAAACATCTTCTATTTTTATTTGTTTCTCCTTTGCGTAATTAGTAATCGCATACGCAATCGGATGTTCGGATTTCTTTTCAAGTGATGCAAGGATTGATACCAGAGCATCGTCGGTCTGATTTGAAAGATTTACCATATCAACAAGAATTGGTTTGCCGATGGTAATGGTTCCTGTTTTATCGACAATCACCGTATCTACTTTGTGCAATTTTTCTAAAGTGGCTGCGTCTTTAATTAAAATCCCTTCTCGCGCTCCTTTACCTACCCCGACAATAATAGCGGTCGGTGTTGCAAGCCCGAGAGCGCATGGACAGGCAATCACAAGCACCCCAACAAAAGAAACAAGTCCATAAGACAGGGCTTGGGCAAATCCAAGCAGACCGGTAGCAAAAAATAACCAAGCGCCAAGGGTAAGAAAAGCGATAACAAGTACAACCGGCACAAACACACTTGAAATTTTATCCGCAAGTGCCTGAATCGGCGCCTTGCTTCCTTGCGCTTCTTCCACCATTTTAATAATGTGGGCAAGTAGTGTTTCCGAACCTATCTTTGTTGCTTTGAAGGTAAATGAACCCGTGGTGTTTATCGTACCCGCTACCACCGTGTCGCCAATTTTTCTTTGAGTGGGCATGATTTCACCAGTGACCATTGATTCATCTACAAACGATACGCCATCAGTAACAACTCCATCCACAGGAATGCGAGCCCCGGGTTTGATCACGATAAGATCTCCGTGCTTCACCTCATTTATCGAAATTTCTGTCTCGACACCATCACGAACGACAAGTGCAGTCTTTGCCTGAAGATTTAATAATTTTTCAATTGCATCTCCAGTTTTTATTTTTGATTTCGCTTCAAGATATTTTCCGAGAGCGATAAAAGTGATTACGACGATGGTGACATCGTAATAGGTGTACTCAACATTCAGAAATGGCCTGAGTGTATCTTCGAGCGCACTTACTGCAAAGCTATACAAATACGCAGCCGAAGTACCAATACCGATGAGTGTGTCCATGTTGGCTTTACCATATCGAAGAAAGCGGTAAAAACCCAAAAGATACGGCTTCCCCACCACAAATAGTGTGTAGGTTGCGAAAAGAGGAAGGAGGTGGTGAATAAATTCTTTAACCGTGTAACTCATTGGTGAAATGAGTTTGTATTCCGCAAAAATATCCCAACCCATAACAAAGATACTGAATACAGCAAGAGGAATAGCAGAAATTATTTTATTTCTTAAATCGAGAACTTCGGCAAGTTTTTCTTTTTTACTTTGGTTGAGTCCAAGATGCAAAGCATGCTCATCTTCAGACATTCCCATTTCTCTAGCCGTTTCTGTCGACAAAGAATAACCAAGCTTTTCAATAGTCTGGGAAATTTGTTGTGGGCCAACTTTAGATTCGTCAAAAACAATCTTAGCTGTCTCTGTACCATAATTTACGTGAGCAGAATGAACACCCACCGTTTTTTTAACGGTTTTCTCGATAATCCCAGCGCAACTGGCACAATGCATTCCTTTCACTTTGTAAGTTTCCGTATGCATAAATTATTTGCGTTTTAAACCATACACCTTAAGTATTTCTTTTATAGCCTTTCCTTCTTTGCCCTTTTTCATCTGTTCCACCACACAAGTACTCAAATGATTTTCCATGATAGCGTCTTCCACACCGGAAAGCGCCTGCTTTACGGCAGATGTTTGAGTAATGACATCAATACAGTACGCTCCTTTGGCGAGCATGTCTTGAAGGCCTCGTACCTGGCCCTCAACGATCTTCAGCCTGCGGACTAATTTTAATTTTGTTGGACTCATTTTAGAAAAATTATCCGTGAATATCCTTCTTCATCTCTTCAAATTGGTGCTTGGTAATCTCACCCTTGGCATAACGCTCTTTCAAAATATCGAGAGCTGAAGACTTTTTGTTGTCGTGCCATAGTGATGATTTGCGAGACACTACCACCAATCCATAAATGATAAGTCCCCAAAAGAGAACCATCCACACAAACCCAAACCCGAACATATGGAACGGAAAGAAACTATCGTAGTAGTACATCATATAAATAATGTTAGTATTTACTAATATAACCAGTATACCCCTAGGGGGTATCATTAGTCAAGGTCTACCTGTGGAAAACAGACAGTAGGTAAAAAGACAGCTTAATCACCTCTTGATATTGAAAATTACACATACTACGATATATAAATATCAAGGTTGAACCTTGATATAACAACGGGGTCACTACGATACATCGTAGTGACCCCGAACGTCTCTTCTGTCTGTCCTTTCCTATCAGACACTAGCGTCTCGGGAACTAATCCGTAAGCAACATCCGCGCCAGTCGGAGTTCGTCATATGAGTATTTCTGACCAAACTGCTCAAACAGAGGGGTGAGCGCGCGGGTATCGAGCTTTTTGAAAATCGAGTGAATAGTGGGAATATCTTTGGCCAGTGATGAACTAATCAACCGACTCAGATCCTCCTTCCGTATGTCTCCTTTTAGAAACAATTTTTCAATATGATCGAAAATCGTCTGTGACGTGAGTTTGCGTGCGTGGGCAATCTCAACCACCGTCTTGCCTTCATTCCACAATCCAAGCGTGACCATCTTGGTATCGGGTTTTTTCTGCTTCTCCCCCACTTTACGTTTATTCCCCTCGAGCACTCCGCCGGAAGCTAGCAAGAAATTGCGGTGCATTTTTGAAAGTTCGTCTGCGGGCATATTATTAAACGCTTGTTGCGCCGAAAGCGACTGCTCACGAAACAATTCGTCCTTACCCAAAATCTCCGGATGCACCTCAAACGCTTTCGTATTCCAACCGAGCAGGTGGAGCCCCGACAGTCGCCTGACTCGAGAGAGTGCCACATAGCCTTGCCCGTACTCAAACACTTTCGACAAATCCATCACTGCTTCGTCCAAACTCATCCCCTGACTCTTGTGCACTGTAATTGCCCACGCCAAGCGGAGCGGGATCTGACGAATCGAGGCTTTCACTTTGCCATTTTCTTCGAGTGTCCACTCGAGGGGTTCGATAGGTATATTTCTACCATCGCGAGTCTTGATCACTGGGTAGCCACTCCCCGCCTCAAATCGCATCAGTGTACCCAAGGTGCCGTTTACAAATCCATCTTTCTGACTATTTTTGGTACACATCACTTCAGCGCCAATTTTAAGTTGTAACAATTCCGGAGACAGACAGCCCTTTTTCAAAATAGCCACCAATACGTGGTGTCCGGTCGCGGTCATGGCAAAAGACTGGAGCGTATCTGGCAGAGTACGCAACGTAGCATCATTCACCGAGTCGACATTGGCATTATGCGTGAATAATTTTGGTGCATTTTTTGGTACCTTTGCCATATCTACTTTGCGTTTCGCCAAGTGGTTGAGATGCTCCGCGCCAAACGCATTTCGTCGGATAGCCGACAGTACCGACAAAAAATCGCTGTCGTCCTGGCGGTACTGCTCGCTAAGATAGCAGGTCAAAACTTTTGCCGATTGCCAACTATTCGAGTCATAGGCAAATGTGGGTGGTCGTACTTCCGGATCCGTATCGACAAACAAATCGACAGACTGCGGATCGATCACGACTTCTTTGTCGGCAACCGGTGGCAGTTGAAAAAAATCTCCAACAAATACCACTTGCAGTCCGCCAAATGGCTCACTCTTCTGTTTTACTTCCCGACAAACCGCATCCACCATCGACAAAGTCTCTGGTGGCAACATCGACACTTCATCAATCACCAACACTTTGGCTCGGCGAATTCTCTTTGACACATATTCTCGTGAAGCAATGGTGTCGATATCTTCGGGGGTGAGCCGTTTACGAATGCCAATACCACTCCACGAATGAATCGTCATTCCGCCGATGTGCGTGGCCGCAATCCCCGTCGACGCAGTAATCGCCACCTCGACTTGGTGGTCTTGCAAATACGACACATACGCGTTGATGGTGTGCGTCTTGCCTGATCCGGGTTCACCGGTGAGAAAGACATTGGCGCCGGTTTTGAGGACAGCAAGCGCTTCGGATTGAGTCATCCCTTTATTATACCTCACTCACCTCTCTTCATTAGCCGACTATCTTGGTGGCCACCAGTCCAATAAGTAAAATACCGAAACTGTTCGCAAAAAAAGAAATTGGCACAAAGACACGGGTGTTAAGTTTTGATAGGCCCAAAATGGCGACCCCGATTTCATCCGGCAACGGTGAAGCGATCACCAACGCGCCTAAAAAAGGAGCGAACCATTGGAAAGCGGTGGTACGAAACAGGTGTGGCAAACGTTTTATTTTTGACAAGTTGAGCAGATAGCCAAAATCTTCAGACACTCGATCTTTGATAAATCGGAACATCACATAATCGCCAGAAAGGGCGCCGAGACCACCAAGCACTGCCACCAAAAAGATGTTGTGCTCAAGCGCGAGGCTCCCCAAAGCCACAATCGCAAATGGTGTAGTGAATGCCGACGTGAAAAACATTCCGGAAATAAAGATAGCTACGTATGTGTAGCCATTGAGGCTATTGATGAGATAGGTACTGAATCCAACTTTGGCTATAAAAATCGCGCAAAGAACACTCATAACAATCAGTGTCATATCTTGTATAAAATGTTTTTTGGCGAGGGGCATGGGATATATAGTATCGTTTTTTTAAAGAGGTGACTACTGGGAGGCTTGGTCACGGATATTTTACTCGTCGTCACTCGTAAAATTCCTCGACCCCGACTCGCGCCCGAGGCATGCTTGCCTCGGACTTCGTGCGCTCCGGCTTTCAACTCCCAGTAGTCACCCAAAAATATAATCGCCCAACGCTTCGCGTTGTGCTCATTATTTCGACGAGTGAGGAGCACGTGGAAAAGTACTCTTTTACACAGTGTCCGAATCGAAGTCGAATTATAGGTCCCTGCGCTCTTTGGCGCAGGGACCTATATTTTTATTCTGTGGGGTTGGCTAGGAGTTTTTTGTTCGCCGTCGCTCACAAAAACTCATAGCCTTGACTCGTCCGTTTTTCTTGCTAGAAAAACATGACTCCGTCTTTCAACTCCCAGACGTAAGCCGAGTAGTCGGCTTACTTAGTTCACCCACTCAAAAACCGGCTTATGCCGGTTTTATCGTGGGTGACTACTGGGAGTTGAACCCAGACAAAGAGCTCCACAAGCTCGTGTGCTACCGCTACACCATAGCCACCATATACGCAAACCATCCCTTGCTTCACTACACTACCACACTAAAGCGCTGAGGGGCAACAAAAAATCCCTTTCGGGATTTTTATTTGTGCGCAGGAGAGGACTCGCACCTCCAAGCCCTTGCGGGCGTTACCACCTCAAGGTAATGCGGTTACCAATTTCGCCACCTGCGCGTATATATGTCATATATATCAGAGCCTGCTTACAATCGCTCCCCCACTATACCTAAGATCTTCTTGGATTTCAATCTTTTTCGGGACAAAGATAGCGCTCGTGGGTGCCTATACATTTTCTTGAGTAAAATTAAACTCTCTCTTTTAGCATAGGTTAGTTGGAGTGTGGAGCCACCACCATCCTCCTTCACATGTCCAAATACTCCCGAGAGTCGTTCGATAGTAAACCTTAGCCATGCAACAAACGCCTCGCTTGCACTGACAAATGACACATAATACATAAAACTAGATTTCCACCGCGGATCCCAATATGAGTAGATAGTGCCATCCCCATCAAATAACCCTCGTAAAAAATCGAAGAAATATTTGTCAGGCACATCTACTTCGGTGATTGTTTTTGACTTAGCCGGCATAATGCCAATCGAGCAAAGAAAATTATAAAATCGCACATTGCTAAATTGCACCATAAAATATTCTTTCTCGCGTGTTTTGCCGCCCGATTTTCTACCAATAAGATAATTTGTATTAAGTGCTTTTTGAAAATTTACGATCATTTCCAAATCTTTCGAAGTCAGATCGATATGTCTCCCGTCTTTTGAGAGACAGCCATCGCTCACAATCAAGCCAATAGCGTATGCAAAATTACTCGACCATTTAAGTAATACATTCTGTTTTGCCTTTGGTCCCCTCTTTCGCATTGATACAGTATATCGCGATGGCAAAATATCTCAAGGGGATAGCGTCTACCAATTGAGTATAGGTAACCGCATCAAACAAAACAAGGCGGCGCGTACTCGCGCCGCCTTGTTTTATTTTCTTACGCCACTACCTTTTCTGCTTTGACTTCTGCTATAGGCACTTCCTTTGGTTCATTCTCCTGCTTCACGCGCATAATGTGCTTCATCTGCCTTCGAATTTCTTTTGCCGCTTTTTCACGAATATAATAGAGTTTTGATCGGCGCACTTTTGCACTGCGAATCTGCTCGATACTATCAACCATTGGAGAGTAGAGTGGGAAAATACGCTCAACGCCAATACCCCCAATCACCTTTCGGACCGTAAAGGTCGCTCCCGCTTCAGAACCATGCTTTCGCGCGAGCACAATACCTTCAAATGCCTGCAAGCGAGTCTTTTCCTTATCTTTATCCATTTCCACAATCTTCTGCCACACACGCACGGTGTCACCCGCCTTGATATCAAGCTTTGCGCGTTCCTCCATATTGATTGGCGATGTCTTTACATGTGCTAGTTTCATATAGGAGAAGAGTGTAGCATAGAGGTAGAGGAGAAGCAAGAGACTTGTTGAAATTTCTCTGGCTTTGCCAGATCTCATGCGAAGCGAGATAATTTCTAAATAAGAAAAAGGTGAAGATTATTGATCACTAAGAGTAAGTTTATCGTTTGCGGAGCTAGATGTCCTGATAATCTCCTGCTGTAATTTTCTCCCATTCCCATGACTCAACAGTCCGAGATACGACGCTACGGTTTCTCTCTTCCTCGAAGTCTCTGCTATCCGCTTCCACATCCGTCTTCTTGTAGTCGTCCGAATTACTCGATGGTCGGGAAAGTGTACCCACCCGAGGAAGTCCACGCCGGAAGCAAGTGTTTTTATGTACACCTTGTCGGGATGCAATTCGAGTTTCAACCGCTCATGTAGAAACACTGCGATACCTGCCCGACTACATTCAGGCGGGTAGTGTAGTGTTTCCTCTAGGTGCTTTTTGTCGTGAGACAGGATCACAAAATCATCGGCATAGCGGATGTAGTGTTTTGCTTTCAGTGTGTGCTTCACATACTGATCAAATTCATTCATGTACACATTGACGAGTAGTTGCGAGGTGAGATTGCCGAGGGGTAGGCCTTTGTCGACAGTGGTGCTGTGGAAACTACCGATGATGTTTTTGAGCAGGTTGAGAACACCAGTATCGGGGATATATTTTTGCAAAATCTTGATAAGAATTGACTGATCGATTGACGCGAAAAACTTCCGTACATCACATTTCAGGACAAAACAGGTGCGAGTATTGTTGTAGGACACCTTTCTGCCAAACTCTCGAAATCGGTTGAGTGCCCGATGGGTGCCTTTGTACTTCCGACAGGAAAATGAATCGCTGATAAAGATGCGGTCAAAGAATGGGTAGAGTACACGGTACAGAGCATGATGCACCAGTCGGTCTCGCACCAGGGCTTTGTGGATATTGCGGGGTTTGGGGTCGGAGATGTTGAAGGCCTCATATGTTCCGTGAGTGTATGTTTTGTCCGAAAGCTCTGTGTGCAGTTTCAAAATGTTATCCATCAGTCGAAGCGAAAACTCCTGCACATCTTTCTTTTGTTTTTTACCCCTCACAAATTCACGCCACGCAAGCAGAAGATTTTCGACCGAGATGATAGACTGGTAACTATGAACACATTGAATTCGCCCCATA
>JBBTSQ010000008.1:2084-11640 GCA_038078755.1 Patescibacteria group bacterium | reverse complement strand
CCCGAAATCGCGAAGCGATTTCGGGACTTTTCTCTTTGTTAGAAATTATGATTTAGAAATTTGTATCTAGATCTGTTTTTCTCTGATTGTTAGTTGTTTGTTGTCAGTTCATCTTTACACCCCCGCCGCCTTTTGCACTTCTTTGACGATATTATCAAGAGACACGGTGGCTTTGATCATAAATGTGGTGATGCCTAAGTCTTTGGCTTTTTGTAATTGCTCGCGAGATCCCAAATTTGAAAGGAAAATGACCGGCGCTGGATTCTTAGCTTCTTTAATCTTGGTCAAAATTTCAAATCCATCCATATCAGGCAGGAGAATGTCGAGCAAAATCACATCGGGCTTTTCGCTTGTGGCCATATCGAGACCGAGCTTTCCGCTTTGTGCGAACACCACCGCAAAGTCTGCTCCTGACAATCGCTTCACCAACAAATCCATAAAAAACTTGTCATCTTCGACGACCAGTACTTTCTTTTTTGGGGTAAGTGTATCCATAGATGTTATTGTAGACGGAAAGCGGTTTTTCGGCAATACAGACCTCCCCCGCCCCAATTTCACAAAACAAACGATTTTCTTTAGGTGGGTGAATGAATTTCACAGCTCCTATACAAAGATAACCTAGTGCTCAGTAAAATTGGGGCGGGGTCCTCAATTTTGTTGCCATTCGCAGACTTGCGGACAAAATTGGGACATATCCACACGGTCAAAGCTCTTCTCGGTGGTATAATTGGGGTATGAGCGCCCTTTTCAGAAACGCTCTCGGAGCCTCCGCCGGCACGACCTACTGGTCGCCTGCACCACAGGCCTTTTTTGGATTTTCCATACAGGCGGTATTTTTGTTGTGCGTGCTACTATGGGCAACTTTCAGTCTTTTTGTTTCTTCAGCGATTGCCGCCCCATACGGCCCTGGCGAGACACTCGATCCGTCCTGTTCTCCGGGCGCCACAAACTGTACTGTGCTTCAACTGTCGGTCGCCACTTCGACCTACACCTTTGGGGTAGGGACCACATCACCCTTTGCCAAGTTTTCTATTCACGCTTCGAGCACTGAAAGTAATCGCTACCTCTTTGCTATCGCCAGCTCGACCGCTTCCGCCACCACTACCCAACTTGTCTTTACCAATCTCGGCAATTTGGGTATCGGCACCACTTCTCCGGGGCAAAAAATTTCGGTGGCGGGAGATATCTTGGGAAACCAGCTCATCGGTAGTTATTTTACTGCCACCTCCACCACCGCCACTTCAACTTTTGCGGGTGGTATGTTAGTAGGTGGGGGAGCATTTAAATATGATTTTTCTTCGGGCATTACTTCTGCCGATGATTTACAGGTAGGCCCGATGACTTTTGATACGAATGCCGGAGCGGTGGCGTGGATTGATCTGCCGGTGACTTCTACTGCGGTGATAGATACCATCGAGAGTTATAGCGCGCGTATTGATGGCAATTCCGTACTCACGGTCTATGGTGAATCTGATGGATCTGGCGGGACGCAAAATCGGCGAGTAGGTGTAGCAACCACTTCTCCATGGAGGACATTTTCTGTATCCGGAACGGTCGGTTTTTCAAGCTCACTCACCTCTGCCACCACCGGAAATTATCTCTGTATCAATACTACCACTTACCAAGTGACTTCTGGAACCACCTGCTCTGCATCATCCGAACGATTTAAGGAAAATATACAGACGTTATCGTATGGTTTGGAGGCGGTCAAAAAACTCCAGCCAGTGACCTTCACCTACAAAAAAGAATTTGATCCTAATCCCGCAGTGCGCGTCGGTTTTATCGCCGAGCAAGTCCGTGAGGTTATTCCTGAATTGGTACCACTCGACAAAGATGGCAATCCAGAAGCGGTTGATTATGCGAAATTTGTTGCGGTCTTAACAAAAGCTATTCAAGAACAGCAGGTGCAAATTGACGCGCTGAAATCGGGCGGCGGATTTAGTGTATCGAGTACACTTTCTGCGATAAGCGATTCGCTCAATGCCACCCTTGCACAGATACAAGAGTTGACTGTGCAGACACTCCGAATTGGAGACAAGGTCTGTGTTGATGACGTGTGTCTTGGTAAAGAAGAATTTAAAACACTGCTTAAAAATGCCGGCGGTACGTCTTCGGCTACTTCAATAAGTGCTTCAAATACCACCTCGACAAGTACTACATTGGATACCGAGCCACCAGTAATTACGATACTCGGTAATAATCCAGCTGAACTTTCAGTGGGGTCTTCGTATATTGATCCGGGAGCGACTGTCTCTGACAATCGAGACAGTAATCTAGGCGTTCGGGTGAGTGGAGATGCTTTTGCGACTGATGTCGCGGGGATGCATACTGTGACATACGTGGCGACTGACGCTTCGGGTAATACTGCCACCTCGACTCGACAAGTGACTGTGGTATCGGCAGAAGTAGTAGCCTCGCCTGCGGTTGAGTCAGCCACCAGCACTACAAACCAATGAGTATGATCAAACAATTTGTTACTATTGTCTGTCTCGTATCAATTCTGATGCTGTTTCCTAATGTGTCTTCTGCGAGCTGGTCAATTCAGTCAAACGCATGGATATCAAAAATCAAATCATCATTGACGAGACTACGCATCAACAGCTCGGTGAATGACCATCTTCGTGACGGCTTGGTGGGCTACTGGTCATTTAATGGTCCGGATATGATCGGTGGCACTGTATTTGATCGCAGTGGCGGTGGTAATAATTTATTTTTTGTCGATCTCGCGTCAAGCACCGCATATGTGGCAGGCAAGATCGGGCAGGGGTTATATTTTGATACAGGAGTCACTGACTATCTTGAAGATTCACAATCTTCCACGGCTCACAATTTTGGCACTGGACCATTTTCAACATCAATCTGGTTTAAGACCACGTTTGCTGGCGCTGGCGCACGTATGATTAATAAACGCGCTGTATGTGTCGATGATAATTTTTGGGAGGTGGCGGTGGGGTCCGGAGCTTTCATCGGTTGTGTTGATGACGGGACGGTTAGTTGCGTGAGTAGTAATGCGACTGTAAATGATGATGAGTGGCATCATGGCGTTTTTACTAGAGACGGACTGAGTTTGAAAGTATATGTAGATGGCACGCTTGATAACACTGTAGTGGCTAACACTCTTGCTGATGTCTCAAACAGTACCCCCCTCAAGATCGGTGATAGTGTCTGCGCTAATGACTATGTTGGCGATTTGGATGAGGTAAGAGTATATAATCGAGCATTGTCGGCAGCAGAGGCAAAGCGTCTGTATAATATGGGGAAGTAGATAAAAAGTTCTAAGTTCTAAATTATCTCGCTCCGCAGGAGATCTGGTCTCGCTACGCAAGAGATCTGGCAGAGCCACGACAAAGCCAGATAATTTCTAAAAAAGAAAACCTCTCGACTCCGGCATAACCTGTCGGAGTCGGGAGGTTTTCTTTTGATTGCATTCAAGACTTATATGTAGTATAGTGGCGCCTGCTTTCGATACTTCAAAAGCAGTTATCATTTTAACGGGGCGGACGAGTAATCCGAGAAGTACGGGTGAAAGACGGACGCACCACTTACAAACGAATGCCTACTATTAGACAGCTAGTGAAGCGAGCTCGAAAGACCGCTCCACGAAAATCGAAATCTGTGGCGCTTACCCGCAGTTTCAACACCATTAAAAACCGCCCGGTATTTTTCCCATCGCCATTTAAGCGGGGGGTCTGTACCAAGGTGACCACCAAGACTCCAAAGAAGCCAAACTCAGCGATCCGAAAGATTGCTCGTGTTCGATTGACCAATGGTATCGAAGTGACTGCCTATGTTCCAGGTGAAGGACACAATTTGCAAGAACACAGTGTGGTGATGCTTCGCGGTGGACGCGTGAAGGATGTCGGTCTCCGATATACTGTCGTCCGTGGGGTACTCGATGCCGGAGGGGTTGAGAAGCGACGAAAGGGTCGAAGTCAGTATGGAAATAAGCGACCAAAGGCAAAGGCTTAAATTATTCTAGATTCTTGAGTGGGCTTTGTCCCCATTCATAAATCATGAATCTTAATTCATAAATCTCTTAATTTATATGCGAAGAAAAATTAAAGCTCGAAAGCCGATTGGCGCTGATGCCGTCTACAATTCTGAAAAAGTCTCAAAGATGGTCAATTATGTAATGTTTGAAGGCAAGAAAAACACTGCTCGAAAAGTGGTGTATGGCGCGCTTGAAGTGATAAAGGTGAAAGCCAAGACCGAGACTCCGCTCGAAGTGCTTGATACGGCGCTCAAAAATACCGCGCCGCTTATGGAAGTGCGATCACGACGCGTGGGTGGTGCCAACTATCAGGTGCCTCGCGAAGTGCCTGCCAATCGTCGCAATGCAATGTCGATGAAGTGGATTATCGATGCTGCGCGATCAAAGAAAGGCAAGCCGATGCACGAAAAATTGGCCGAAGAAATCATTTTGGCTTCAAAGAACGAAGGTGAAGCGGTGAAGAAGCGTGAGAATACGCACAAGATGGCGGAGGCGAATAAGGCCTTCGCGCACTTCGCCTGGTAATTTTTGGTTTTCCAAAAATTACCCCGAGCGTAGTCGAGGGGTTGTGATAAAAAAACCGCGGAAGCGGTTTTTTTATCACATGCTCAACTCCTTGCTTTTCTATTATTCACCAGCTAGTATGAAAAACGGAATAGTTGCTTCAAACACACTCAGTATGAAAAAGTCGAATCGAGTCAGTCGTGCCGTTGCTACAGACAAAAAACGCCAAGTCATTCTTCGTTCTCTGGAATTACGTCATGCGGTGAATCGTGCATTACTTGAGACTGCACTGAAAAGTTTGCCTACCAACCTTCGTGTGACTTTCCCTGACAGGAGTAATCTTAATGCGGTGTTTGCTGTATTCGACGATCCGGACAATATCCTTTTTGGGATCCCTTGGGTAGGACGGGGAGGATATTCTTTTGATGCGCCTGATCTTCCGTGGATCCGCAAGGCCCTCGCTGACACTGGTGCCGAGTTTGCACTCACCGAGCTAGCTTAGTCTTTTACAAAACCACTGCCTTGCACGGCGGCGGTTTTTTCTTGCAAAAAGTGTGCGGGGTGGTATGGTGGGGGAGGAAAATAAAACAGTACCTTGCAGTGTAGGTACGGAAAGGAAATATGCGCGTAGTTGATAAAACAGATACGAATGCGTTTGTGTTGATTGGATTCAGTGAGCAGTATCATTATGGTCCGGATGAGGATCTATCTGGCGAAGGGGAGGTGGCACGACCGAGACTCTGGGCGTGGCTTCGGATTCGTCCGGTCGTGGTACCGGAAATGCCCTATGTGATCGGAGGCACTGATGTTTCGTGGGGGCACCTGACTTCCACATTGAGTGAGCGAGTTGAGTGTGCTTCGCGTCTCGATGCTACTCTGTTGGCGGAAAAGTCACCTTTCGGCACAGTCAGGCGAGACAACACCTTTGGATATGTTGTCAGGATGTATCCGGAAGACCGACCAGTCGAGACGCCTCCAGACGATCTTTCTGCGCTGATGGCTCTGGCTGATGGGAAAAATACTCCCTACCAGATACCGGAAAACAAGGTGGCATACGTTGCCTCTTGTGTGCCCATGGAAACGATTGCTCATCTCTCAGCACGAGCTGATGAGAAGGGTCTTTTGATTCCAGTTTCGCAACAACAACTGGCCGGTGTATCGGCATCCATCAAGCTTCGTCGAGAGCAATTCCAAAAGAAGGGAGGGCCGATTGAGTTTGACATGCGAGCCAGCATTCAGCAGGAAGGAGCTTCTATTGCGCTTCGTTTTGGAATCAGTCTCGACCTCTGTCAGTTTGCACAGAGTGCGATGGAGGAGTTCTCGGAGAAGCTCATTGTCGCTCGCCGTGCTCGGCTCAAGAAGATGGGTCAGACGGTGATTGGCGGAGGTTGTATTGCTGTCGAGGCATGAGCCCTATGTTCCGTTGGTGGTTTTAGAACCGTGTTGCAACAGCAACGCGGTTTTCTTTTGTGATATTGTTATGGTCATGGAAATACGCATTGAGTCTTCGTGGAAAAAAGCATTAGCAGAGGAGTTTGCTAAGCCCTATTTTAAAACGCTCACCGAGTTTGTGAAAAAAGAGTATTCGTCTACTAAGATATATCCTCCACTACAATTTCTTTTTCATGCATTTGAACTGTGTCCGTTCGACAAAGTAGCGGTGGTGATTCTCGGACAAGATCCGTACCATGGAGCAGGTCAGGCACACGGACTGTCTTTTTCAGTGCCCTCAGGCATTGGAGTGCCACCATCTTTGCGTAATATCTACAAAGAAATTGCGAGTGATGTGGGTGGCGTTATCCCAACCCACGGCAATCTCGAATACTGGGCTCGACAGGGCGTGCTTTTGCTTAATGCTACCCTCACAGTGCAGGCGGGGAGTCCCGGGTCACACCAGCACTACGGCTGGGAAGAGTTTACTGATGCGGCGATACGCACTATCTCAGACAAAAAAGAGAATATCGTATTTATCTTGTGGGGGAGATACGCTCGAGAAAAAAAGAATCTTATCGACTCTGGAAAACACTTGATTCTCGAGTCCGCGCATCCGTCGCCATTTTCGGCCACCAAATTTTTCGGCTCAAGGCCGTTTAGTAAAACCAATCAGTATCTGAAAAGCCACGGCAAATCAGAGATTCGGTGGTTTGAGTAAATATCTATGTCGGCTTTTGCATTTTTAGTCAGAATAAGGTACGCTGTATCTTCATTTGTTGGATATTATTTATTTACGCTAAAAGCTCTAAGCTAGCACCTATAAGCTAATTATTATGAATCGAGACTACCCACTAGAAAAAGTACGAAATTTCGGAATCATCGCCCACATTGATGCCGGCAAGACGACTACGTCTGAACGTATCTTGTATTACACCGGTGAATCGCACAAAATCGGCGAAGTGCACGAGGGCAACACCACCACCGACTGGATGGAACAAGAGCGCGAGCGCGGTATCACCATCACTGCGGCGGCGATTACTTGTTTCTGGAACCCGACCTACATGGGTGCGGATACTACATACAAACATCGATTCAATATCATCGACACTCCCGGACACATCGACTTTACCGCAGAGGTAAAGCGCTCTCTCCGTGTACTCGACGGCGCGGTAGTGGTCTTTGACGGCGTGGCTGGGGTAGAGCCACAGTCAGAAACCAACTGGCGCTATGCTGAAGAGGGAAATGTGCCTCGTATTTGTTTCATCAACAAGCTCGACCGCATGGGCGCGTCTTTTGAGCGATCATTTGCTTCTATTATTGAGCGTCTCACTCCACACGCTGTCCGTATGCAGATTCCAATCGGCGCCGAAGAAAATTTCAAAGGGGTGGTTGATCTGTTGAAAATGAAAGCTATCTACTCTGAAGGGGAGATGGGTAAAGTTATCCGTGAAGACGAAATTCCCGCCGAAGTACTCGAGGAGGCCAAAAAGTGGCGTGCAGTGTTGATTGAAAAAATTGTCGAACAGGACGATGTGGCAATGGCAGCTTTCTTTGAGGGTAAAGAGCCGTCTGTGGCGGAATTGAAAAAGATTCTTCGCAAAGCAACTATTGCAAACAAGCTCGTACCAGTTTTTACCGGCACAGCCTTGAAAAACAAGGGTGTACAGCTGGTGCTCGACGGCGTAGTAGACTATCTGCCATCTCCACTCGACATTCCGCCAGTCACCGGTATCGATCCAAACACCAACGCACCAGTTGTCAGGCATGCGTCTGACAGTGAGCCATTTTCTGCGCTTGCCTTTAAGCTCCAAAACGATCCATTCGTCGGTCAACTCACTTTCTTCCGAGTCTATTCAGGAAAAATTGAGGCCGGATCATATTTGTATAACTCAACTACCGGTTCGCGCGAACGCCTTTCTCGAATCGTGCGATTGCAAGCCAATGAACGTGAAGAAGTGAAAGTGGTCTATGCCGGAGAAATTGCCGCGGCGGTGGGTCTCAAGGATGCGCGTACTTCTCACACTTTCTGTGATGAAAACAATCCGATTATCCTCGACCAAATCGTGTTCCCTGAACCGGTGATCTCGCTTAAAATTGAGCCGAAGACCAAGGCCGACCAAGAAAAGATGGGCTATGCTTTGAAGCGTCTCTCTGATGAAGATCCAACTTTCAAAATCAAGTCTGATGCTGAAACCGGCGAGACGGTGATTATGGGTATGGGCGAGCTTCACTTGGAGATCATTGTCGATCGTATGAAGCGCGAGTTTAGCGTTGAGGCCAACGTCGGTAAACCGCAAGTAGCATACAAAGAAACCATTACTACCGAAGCGGAAGCAGAAAACAAATACATCAAGCAATCTGGCGGTAAGGGTCAGTATGGTCACGTGAAAATTACCATCCGCCCAATGCAGCCACTCGAAGAGGGTAAGAAAATTCCGAAGAACGTCAAGCGCTACGATGAATTTGAATTTATCGACTCAACCAAGGGAGGTGTCATCCCGCAAGAGTTTATTCCTGCGGTGGAAAAGGGTGTCAAAGAGGGAATGGAGCGCGGAGTGGTGGCTGGCTACAAGTTGGTGAATGTTTCCTGTGAGCTTACATTTGGCTCGTACCACGATGTGGACTCATCTGAAATTGCCTACAAGATTGCGGGCTCAATGGCGCTCCAAGATG
The DNA here is from genome assembly GCA_038078755.1 of Patescibacteria group bacterium. Classification (GTDB taxonomy): domain Bacteria; phylum Patescibacteriota; class Minisyncoccia; order Phycocordibacterales; family JBAYGS01; genus JBBTSQ01. The sequence continues at coordinate 3,038 of JBBTSQ010000008.1, read as the reverse complement.
CCGCCAAGCGCGCTCGGCCGGTGATTCTCGAGCCAATTATGAAAGTGGAAGTGGTCACCCCAGACAAATTTATGGGAGACTTGACCGGACACTTGTCTTCAAAGCGTGGACAGATCGAAGGGATGTCTGATCGAGGAATGAACAAGGTGATTACCGCGAAAGTGCCGTTGTCTGAAATGTTCGGCTACGTCACGACGCTTCGTTCGATGTCGGAAGGCCGCGCCAGCTCGACGATGGAATTCTCGCACTATGATATCGTGCCTCCGAATATTGAGAAGTTGATTGCGGAGTCGAAGAAGTAATGAAAAAGTGCCCACCGATGCGGTGGGCACTTTCGTTTACAGCCTTTTTTGTCCAAGTCTCTTATTTCGAGTCTGACTCAACAAGGGTATCACGATTTTGCAAATTTGACGGGCATCATACGCCGGGTTGATAATCACCGGAATGATCTTTGTCGAGACTTTGCCCTGTGCTTGTCGAAGGATAAATGCTTCTCTGCCTCGATGGCAACCTTTCACCTGTAGATGTATTTCACCAGCATCGGTCGTCTCGACAACCACATCGATGCCACAGTGGTCTTCTTGTGTGGTAGACAGGCGAGCAGAGGTAATCCATGGGGGCCGGTTGGGGAAGGGGTAATCGTGAGTAAGGGCAGACACCACTCGTTTCTCATTGTTTTTTGCTACTTCGGATTCCGTTACCTGTATCAGGTAGGCCAACCGGCCTTGGGTAGGGCGATACTTGTGCATAATCTTTGAAGGAGAACTGATCTGGTTGTATAATAACTATATCTTATTCCCTTGTCAAATGTTTTGTACATCAGATGCTTATCTTTGAATGGCTGACCCTAGGGTCAGCCATTCAAATGGCTCAACAGAGCCATGCTATAAGACGGACGGCTCATCTCGACGGGCTACGTCGAGATGAGCCGTTAAGATTCGGCCGTTCGGGACT
>JBBTSQ010000008.1:0-2074 GCA_038078755.1 Patescibacteria group bacterium | reverse complement strand
CCCCCAAACGGCCGAATTGGCTACTTTGAGACCCCCCCGCAAGATTGCTACCATCGAATGTCTCGGGGCAGCCATTTTCGGGGGTTCTCTGTTATCCACACCCACCCCCTTATCAAGCAAAAAAATGCTAAAATAAAGGGGTTACCAATTAAATTAATAGTAATCGCCGAAAGGCTAAATACATATGATGCTAGAAACTTGGGGCAACGTCCTCACAGGATCATTGCAGGGTGTATGGATGGGCTTTGCTTCATTCGTACCGACCCTCATTGTCGCACTCGTCATTGTCATCGTTGGATGGCTTGTCGGGTCACTTTTGGGCAAAGTAGTTGCTCAAATTATTCGTTCAATCAAGGTCGATAGTGCACTAAAGAGTGCGGGATTTGATGCGGTCATGAGTCGAGCCGGTTTTTCTCTTGATTCAGGCGCATTCATCGGATCACTTGTCCGATGGTTCTTTATTGTCGTCTTCTTGGTTGCAGCATTTGATGTGCTCGGCCTTTCACAAGTCAATGCGTTCCTCCAGCAGGTCGTATTGGTCTACTTGCCAAAGGTGATCGTGGCAGTACTCGTACTTTTGGTTGCGGCAGTGATTGCTGACGCAGTCCAGAAGCTTGTCGTAGCTACTGCAAAGGCTGCTGAAGTTCATTCAGCAAATTTCCTTGGCGTGATTGCTCGATACTCGATTTGGGTGTTTGCGTTGTTGGTTGCGCTTGAGCAACTCAATATCGCGGTTGCCTTTATCCAAACTCTCTTTACCGGCGTGATTGTTGCCTTGGCTCTCGGCTTTGGCCTCGCGTATGGTTTGGGAGGTCAGGATGCGGCGCGAACTTCGATTGAGAAGTTGAAGTCGGAGATCGCAAGTCATCACCGCGCTTAGTTGGTGTTAAAAACTCCCGCTAGAAGCGGGAGTTTTTATGTAAGAAAAGCCCCGCCATTTTTGCAAAAATGGCGGGGCTTTTCAACGGCTTCTATGGCACAATACGCGATTATATTGCCTACTGTATATAAAGTGCTTGACATTAAAATCGCTTGGTATATACTGCTCCCTACACAGAAATATGCGAAAAACACCTAACTTGAAGCGGCCACTATAACCCCAAGCTTGGGTGTTGTACTTGGCCGCTCCAAAATTGGAGCGGTTTTTATTCACCCTGAGGCCGGGTCGAAGGGTTTCCGAACGACTGATTCATTGAAAACTTAATCCCGTCATTGCGTGACTTTTACATCAAAGATGTAATGGGTCTTTTCAACGCAAGAGATGGAGTGTGCATACGTTAGATCGTGTGCGCACACACCCACCGCTTCTTACACAACAAGGGCGGTGGGAACAGGTAAGTAAGAAGAAAATAATTGTGGTTTTTAAATTTCCTAATAAGAAATTTAGAGCATATGGTGGATGCCTTGACTCTTAAGAGGCGATGAAGGACGTAGCATAGCTGCGATAAGCTTTGGGGAGGTGCCGAGCAACCTTTGATCCAGAGATTTCCGAATGGGGAAACCCTCCGACGTAAGTCGGAACCGTCGTACCTTGTGTACGCGGAGCACACCCGGGGAAGTAAAACATTTCAGTACCCGGAGGAACATAAACCAAAGGGACCCATCTCAAAAATAATGACGTATCCAAACGAACAAATTTCTAGCAAAAAATAAAGGATGAGGCGTGAAGCATATCGAGATATGCTGAATGCCGAAACTTTATTTTTTTGCAGAAATTTGCATGTTTGGATAGTCAAACATATTCCAGTGTTTGATTGTGGTTATTTTTGAGATGGGTCCCAGTATTTCGTAAGTAGCGGCGAGCGAAAGCGAAACAGCCCAAACCGAACTCTAAACTGTTGTCTTAATTTTTTGAGGCAAGAGTTTAGGGTTCGGGGTAGTAAGACAGCAATTTCATTTTTATAATGAGTAGAGTTACAAATGTCTGCGTTAGCGGAAGTATCTGGAAAGATACACCCTAGGGGGTAATAGTCCCGTACGCGAAAATTCAGACACTCTGCATATTGTTGTTCTTGAGTACCTCAAGACACGAATGGCTTGAGAGAATCTGCCGGAACTAACCGGTAAGGCTAAA
>JBBTSQ010000007.1:0-12289 GCA_038078755.1 Patescibacteria group bacterium | reverse complement strand
CAACCGCATCGTCGCGGGCGCCCTCGCTCCCGAGTTCTGCGGTCACTTCGGTGCCCCGCCGAAAGTCGGTGACGAGGTCCGCTTCATCATTCGCTTCGGCAATGTGGCGTTCAGCTGGGGCTATGAGTCCTACTTCGCCAAGGCGGAGCAGGAGATCGCCAACCGCCCGATCTTCCGTGTGATGGCACAGAATCGCTTCAATGGCCAGATGATGGCTGCCGATCGCCGTCTCGAAGAGGTGGTGCGTGGGACAGCTCAAGCCCTCGAGGTGCAGTATCCTCGGTTGATGGTCGGTGACCGTCTGGCGCCGGTCTATCAGGTGCTTACGTGCCGCGCCGAGCAGAGCTGGCAGGTGCTCGATCAGGGTGTCTGGCTCGCCTGCGATGATCCGCGGAAGAAGCCGTTCGGCATCATCCATCGGGTGATGCGTTTCGATGGAAAGGATTCGGTGGAGCTCGGCCGGGGCACTCCCTACGAGCTCCAGATGGAGTCTGTCCGCGGTTCGGGCGACGACAAGTTCGCTCAGACCGACAAAGGCGAGGGCAACGGCTACACTTACTTCACGGTCCGCAAGGGCGATGAATGGGTGGAGACCAGCGATCCCCGTCCCGAGCCGGTGAAGAAGAAGGCGACGGTTCGCCTCGTCCGCGCTGGAGGTGCCACCGCCTAGTCTGTTCTGTCCGCTTATGAGCCTCTTGGGTCCAATTCCCAAGAGGTTTTCTTTTTCCCAATTTTGTCCGCGAATCTGCGAGTGGGTGCAAAATTAAGGACCCCGCACCTTTCCCGAAAGGTGCTGTGTTTCTTAATTTGCGAATTATTTGTAATGCTTGACTTTTTATATTATATATGCTAAGCTAGAATGCAGAATTGGTTCCCAAAGTGCCTGTAGCACTTTGGCCTACAATCAACAAGACAAACCAACAGTAGAGCTTCAAAAGCTCGGAAAGGTAACATGCATAAGACGAAGTTGACCGACATCATGGACACGCAAGCCTTCGAGGTGTATCTCGGAAATCAATGGGCAGGCTTCTTGCCGATGATCACCCTCTGGCACATCTTTCAATCCCTCGCGCGCACCATTACCCTCGCCGAACTCAACCTGCTTATTTCCCCCGATGGCGTTGCTGTCGACTGTGGCAAAGCAGGGAAATGGGTCCCGTGGAAGTATGTGGTGCTCTCTCCGGAGTTCCTCAGGCGGTTACGCCTCTTTGGGGACTTGAAGGCAATGGAGGTGCAGGGTATACTCGATGATTATCGTCGAGGGTGTTACGAGGTCGTCAATCGGCAGGTGTTCTTCATACCTGGTGTGCCGTATTATCGGAAGGTGCCCAAGGGCTACCAACCTGAAGTGGTGGATGGTGAGCGTGTGTTTGACGCCAAGCTCGAAGCAGATTGTTCGGTGGTGAATACCGGGTCTGAGATTGGGCGTTACATCATCGAAACTGGTGAGTGGCCGATGACCCATAGTCTCACTACCTTTTGTCGGCTCATCCCTCGTCCTGTTCGGCAAGACCGGCCAAAGCGTGCGAAGCATCAGTGTCCGAAGTCGTTTTGGATCAACCCGGTCCATCAGTCTGATGCGCTACTGCAAGTGGGGGTTGCTTCGTCTCGGGAAGCTCTTCGTGAGCTCGAGATGGAGGCCTTTGCTCGGTAGTTCTGTCGGTTCGAAACCCAAGCGTGAAAGCGCTTGGGTTTTTTCTTTTGCGTAGGTCTGGTATGCTTGAGTGGCTATGGCAGAGATTGATTACAAAGAATTTTTTAAGGGCAAGAAAATTACATTACTTGGTTTGGGTGTATTAGGTCGCGGAGTAGGGGATGCGAAGTTTTTGGCTGAATGTGGGGCGGAGCTCATTGTGACTGATCTTAAGACTCGAGAGCAGTTGGTGTCATCTCTGTCTGAACTGGCTGGATTTAAAAATATCACGTTTGTGTTGGGCGAGCATCGGCTCGAAGATTTTGAACATCGAGATATGGTCATTAAGGCGGCGGGAGTGCCACTCGATTCTCCGTATATTGCTCATGCGAAAAAATGCAGTGTTCCGATAGAGATGAGCACGGCGTTGTTTGCAAAGCTTTCGGGTGCGACCATTGTAGGGATTACTGGGACACGGGGCAAGACGACAACCACGCATTTGATATATGAAGGTTTGAAAAAGGCCGTTGATGCAGGGTGGAAAGGCCTACACCATCCCGCAGACAGGATGGTCGGCCAGAAAATTTGCGTACCGCACATTTTCTTAGGCGGGAATATTCAGGGGGTCTCGACACTGGCGTTGCTTCCCGAAGTTAAGGCGGGAGATATTGTGGTCCTCGAACTCGACTCATGGCAACTCCAAGGTTTTGGCCCCACTTCGCAAAATGAGCTTCGCGGGACAAGTGAAGCCGGAATTAGTCCGCATATTTCTGTATTCACTAATCTGATGGTGGATCATATGAACTACTATAAAAATGATATGGAGCAGTATTTTAGAGACAAGGCGAATATTTTTTTGTATCAGAAAGCGGGGGATGTACTGGTAGCAGGAAAAGCGGTGGCGGAGAAAATCAAACAGCAGATGCCAGGCGATTTTCCGGCGACGATTATTGAAGCCCCGCCAATGGCACTGCCCTTAGATTGGGAGATTACACTTGTTGGTGCACACAATCGTGAAAATGCCACGCTGGCTTTTTTGGCCTTGAAGGCTTTGGGACTTTCGAGTGGAATGATTCGAAGTGCGTTTGAAAAATTTACTGGAGTTGCCGGCAGACTTGAGTTTGTTCGCGAAATCAATGGGGTAAAAATATACAACGATACCACTGCCACCACACCAGACGCTACGGTTGCGGGACTACGAGCACTTGGCGAGCACGAACGGAAAAATATTGTCTTGATTTTTGGTGGGGCAGACAAGGGGCTCGATATGTCCGCGCTCATTTCTGAAATTCCAAAGTATTGCAAAGTGGCGGTGCTTTTGCCAGGGACGGGGACGGAGAAAATCAGATTCATGATTCATGATTCACGATTTATGAATATGAGGGTAGAAGAAGAAAAAACACTTACGGAGGCAGTGCATACAGCAATGGAACAAGCAGAAAAGGGAGACATCATTTTGTTTTCGCCGGCGTTTGCGTCTTTTGGGATGTTTACGAATGAGTATGATCGGGGAGAGCAGTTTCTTAAGATAGTAGATAGTATAGGAAAATGCCATCTTTGATGACGGGGTCATCAAAGATGGCGTCGTACGGTGGCTCTGTATAGGCGTAAAAAAGCGGGGATTGCCTTTGGCAATCCCCGCAAGTCGTTTTCGCACTCAAACCACAGCACACAGCGTTACTCCGGATTAATCACCAACACACCGTTGCGTTTCAGTGCTTCTTCTGGCTTCTCTTCGTCCACCGCTCGGCGGTGTGAGTGCCATTGATAGAGTGTGGTGCCAGGAACGACATCACAATACGTATCTACCAAGTCATCTGAGTTGTGTTCAAAATGCACACCCTCGGACATCGCTTGTGACCGAATGATGCCGTGGAGATTGATCCGTCCATCAGTCTCGGCATTACATACGCACGAACGGCCAAGGTGTGATTTTAGATACGCGAGCATTTTTTTGTTTTGCTCACCGTACGTTTGATGGTCGGTCGGATGGGTATAGCACGCTGGGCCAATGCCACAGACGCTTTTGACTATAAGCCCCCACCGCTCTTCTTTTGGGAAGCAGTTGACCATGGCGCTCACAACACTTCCATTTTCGCGGCTGGCTTTTCCGGTCAGAATGTAATCAACATCGACGAGTTCCTTGAGCCCGGCGTGAGCGGCGATGACACGTTTTGAGACAGGATTTGTCACAATCACCGTTGGACAATCTGCGGTAGGAACAAAGAGTCCTGTGCCTTTCGGTATCTCCATACCGGCGGCAGGAGCTCCTCGATGCAGTCGAAGTGGCCATTCCCCCATCATAATTACATGAGGGTAATCAGAGGACGTGGCCAATCGCGCATTGAAGTCTGCCACTCTCGGAGCATAGATAGTCTCGATCGTGAGGTCGCGGGCAACGCGCGCGAGCCGAACGAACAGATTGATATGGTCAGGAGGGACAAGATCCGCTTGTGTCTGCAATCTATTGAGGCTCCAGTTGAAGTATTCTCTTCCAGGACCAAAACAAAAGACTTTGGCTCGGCCGACGAGGTGTCCACTTGAAGGATACAGGTGCATAGTTTGTGTCTGTAAAAAACTAAGTTCTGCTCTTCAGATTACCTATCTTTATATATATGTCAAGTTTGAGAAATGAGTAAGTCTGGTACTATAGGTGAGTGAAAAAGATTGATCTTACAAAGGTTCAAACGGCTCATTTTATCGGCATCGGCGGAATCGGTGTATCTGCTATCGCTACAATGATGCTCCTCGAAGGTAAACGGGTGTCTGGATCGGATAGTGCTGAATCAAAAGTTACGGAGGAACTTCGGAAAGCCGGAGCGGTTATTCATATGGGTCACCGCACATCGAATATTCCGGAAAATTGCGATTTGGTCGTGTATACGATAGCGGTCAATTTAGAAAATCCTGAGTGCGCTGAGGCGATACAGCAAAAGATCCCTGTGCTTACTTACCCAGAGATGTTGGGTAGGGTATCTGCACATAAATATACCATCGCGATTGCGGGGACGCACGGCAAGACCACTACCACCGCAATGATTGCCCAGATTTTGATAGAAGCAAAGAAGGAGCCAACAGTGATCGTGGGTTCATTGCTAAAAGATGTGCACAGTAATTTTGTAGCAGGGAAGAGTGAACTCTTTGTGGTAGAAGCATGTGAATATCGAAGATCCTTTTTGAATTTGTCGCCGAAAATTTTGGTGATTACTAATATTGATAATGACCATCTCGACTATTACAAAGATATCGCCGATATTGTCAGTGCGTTTAATGAAATCGTTCGAAAGGTGCCGAAAGACGGTTTTATCATTTGCAATCCAGAAGCTCCACATATGCAGGGAGCCCTGTTGGGCGCGGTCGCGACCATTATTGATTACACACAATGTGCTCAAGATAGGCTGTTGCGAGTGCCGGGGAAGCATAACCAAGCTAATGCCGCCGCCGCCACGGCGGCGGCGGCAACCCTCGGCGTTCCGTCATCTCTGACGGAAACCGCCCTGTCCCATTTTTCGGGTACTTGGCGCCGATTTGAATACAAAGGAAAAACCGCAGGTGGGGCGTTGGTCTACGATGATTATGGCCATCACCCCACCGAAATTAGAGCCACACTGTCGGGCGCGCGCGAGCTGTTCTCCGACAAAAAGATTATTGCCGTATTTCAACCCCATCTCTTTAGTCGAACTAAATTACTTTTTGCTGATTTTGCGAATGCGTTTGTTGATGCTGATGTGGTGGTGCTTGCGCCGATCTATGCGGCTCGAGAGCCGTTTGATCCGAGCGTCACTTCCGAAGCACTTGCCAAGGCAATTTCGAAGACGGGAAAAGAAGCGTATGCGCTCGATTCTTTTTCGGCAATTACCGGACAGCTTCTGGGAACAGTGACGAAAGATACCGTAGTGCTGACTATCGGTGCCGGAGATATTTATCAAGTCGGCGAGCAACTGTTAACACAATAATATGAGCACACTCTATGTAGTCGGGACACCCATCGGCAATCTGGAAGATATTTCGTTTCGAGCAATCGCCGTCTTGCAATCGGTTGATTTAATCTTGTGTGAAGATACACGAATGACCGCGCGACTTTTGGAACGTTACGGTATCAATACGCCGTCGATGAGCTATCACGAACACAGCACGATTTCGAAGATTGATAAAATTGGTGATTTGCTCGAGGAAGGAAAAAATATGGCACTGGTCTCTGATGCGGGCACGCCAGGCATTTCTGACCCCGGTACGTTTTTGGTGGCAAAAATCCGCGAGCGATTTGGTTATTCTGCCGCCGCCCATATTGAACCTGATTCGCACAGCCATGGACACGACCATACGCACGAACAAAAAGATCACTCGGATGAAGATATCTCACAAGTGCATATTGTAGCGGTACCCGGCGCTTCGGCATTAACCTCTGCGCTTTCGATTGCCGGTGTGCCGACCGATCAGTTTACCTTTCTAGGGTTTTTACCACACAAAAAGGGCAGGGAGACGTTGTTTAAAGAAATTGCTACTTCAGAACGAACCTGTATTTTTTATGAATCTCCGCATCGGATTATTAAAACACTTGAGTCACTCGAAAAGTTTGCGCCAGAAAAGAAGGTGACTATCGCTCGAGAACTCACTAAAGTATTTGAACAAGTGGTCGCTGACACACCACACGAATTACTCGCCTATTTTGTTTCTCACCCAGACAAGATTCGCGGTGAATTTGTGGTGATTGTGTCTTAGGATAAAAGTGATATACTCGGACCAGAATTGTAACGGAGGCTCTCTATGATGAACCATCACACCAAAGCGCCTCCCAATGTGTTGGCGCATCTCAATCCGGTAACTGTTACAGGAATTGAGCGTGCGTTTTTAGCAACGCGTAATTTACCACTCGATCGTTCCCAATTACCAATAGTGTATCGAGCGATCTTTGGGGCTATGAGACAGTTGCCTGCCAATGTCGCCGAGCGTGACCAACTGGCAAAAAAAGTGTTTGATCATCTTTTGGTGATTGGCTCGTTTGAACTTGCTGGTGAGGCTTTGCTACTTTTTTCTCCCAGTCAGATTCAAGTAAGTTCGGCTGACACCTTAAAGCGGAATATCGCTGATAGGATTTCTCGGACGTGTTGTTCCCAAGGTCTTGCCTAACCGCAAGACCTTTTTCTATGCGGAATTTTCCACAATTCCCGAATTATACGATTGTGGTATATACTAGTGCTATGCACAAACTGTCATTTATTATGTTGGTATCAGTGTTGGTGGGGATTACACCATTTATTGGTCTACAAAGCGGATTTCAAGCAGGGATACTCTCTGTCTTGGGTATCTGTCTGTTTGTCACTGCCTATACGCTTCGTAAAAAGCAAAAACATACGGAGGGAGGGTTGTCTGAAAAAGAAACGACCAGCGAGGCCTTATTTCCCGATGATGATTCGGTAACGACAACTGATCGAACATGAGATTGCTCACCCCGCACGTACGAGAGTATTGTCTACTCGCTATCTTGGGGGTGATTGTATTTGTGATAGTGGTATTTTTGGCACCGAACGTCGCTTCCCAGGTGGTCACTAAAGAGACAGTGCCGGAAGATGCGCTGTCCAAGGTGGTGCATCTTCCGACACCGCCGTCGGTCAAGGGGATTTATGTAACGAGTTATACGCCGGGCAACGAAAAATTGTTTGCGCCGGTGCTTAAAATTTTGAAACAGACAGAAGTTAACGCCATTGTTATTGATATTAAAGATTATTCTGGCAAAATCTCGTATACGATTGCTGAACCACTGGCACTGTCGTTTGGCGCCACCGAAAAGAGGGTAACGGATATGCCGGTTCTGCTGGCAACACTCCATTCGATGGGCATTTATACTATTGGTCGCATTGCGGCATTCCAAGATCCGTTTATGGCTCACAAAAAGCCCGAATGGGCGGTGAAAAAAAAGAGCGACCCGAGTGTGATTTGGAAAGATCATAAGGGGGTGAGTTGGGTTGACCCCGGTTCGCGAGAGTATTGGAAATATCTGGTATCTCTGGCTCGTTCTGCCTATGGAGATGGGTTCGATGAAATCAATTTTGATTATATCCGGTTCCCGTCAGATGGGAATATGAACGATATTTATTATCCAGTGAGTGACGGTAAGGTGAAGGCGCAGGTGATGAGAGATTTTTTTGCCTATGTCCATCGGGAATTGTCGGGAACGGGTGTCGTGTTGTCGGCTGATTTGTTTGGGATGACTACCACGAATACTGATGATTTGAATATCGGCCAGGTTCTCGAACATGCGTTGCCGTATTTTGATTATATTGCGCCGATGGTTTATCCATCACACTATCCACCCGGATTTAATGGGTACAAAAATCCCGCCGAGAAGCCGTACGAGGTGATCAAGTACACGATGGATAAAGCTTTTGCGCGCGCCAGTACTACGCCAGACAAATTGCGCCCATGGCTCCAAGATTTTAATTTAGGAGCGACCTACGGACCGGATAAAGTGCGAGCCCAGATACAAGCCACTTATGATGCGGGTTTTGATTCATGGCTCCTGTGGAATCCAAGGAGTGTGTATACCAAAGAAGCGCTGTTGGGGAAGGAGTAGGGGAAGCAGGGGAGCAAGATAGACATACAGACATCAGAACACAGACGACAGAGGAGGAACTGACAACTCACAATAGACAACTTACAATCAGAATTAAAAGCCCCCGAAAAATGGTTTCATTTTTCTGTCTGACAGGTCTTCTAGTCTGACTCGTCTTCTTGTCTATCTTCTGGTATACTTTTAAGCAGTATGGATCTTAATCGGGTAACTTATTTTGCAGAAACTGATTCGCGGGGCAAGCGAACGCCCTTTGGCATCAAGGCCAAAGATCGCACGAGGCATCTCTATGTCATCGGCAAGACGGGAATGGGGAAGTCGACTCTGCTTGAAAATATGGCAGTGCAGGATATCAAAAATGGTGAAGGCTTTGCCTTTATCGACCCGCACGGCAAGACAGCAGAGCTCCTGCTCGACTATATTCCCGAAGAGCGTTTGAAAGACGTGCTGTATTTTGCGCCGTTTGATATGGAACACCCGGTGTCATTTAATGTGATGGAAGACGTGGGCGCTGATAAACGCCACTTGGTGGCGAATGGTTTGATGAGCACCTTTGAAAAGATTTGGGTTGATGCATGGTCAGCCCGTATGGCGTACATCTTGAACAACACCATTCTGGCTCTGCTTGAATATCCGGGCGCGACCTTGCTCGGAGTCAACAAAATGCTTTCTGACAAAGAGTTTCGAAAAAAAGTGGTGGAAAATGTTTCTGACCCGTCGGTGAAATCATTTTGGGTTGATGAATTCGGCAAGTACACCGAAAAATTTGCCGCTGAAGCTACGCCAGCTATCCAAAACAAGGTGGGGCAGTTTACCTCAAACCCACTGATCCGAAATCTAATCGGCCAGTCAAAATCGTCATTCGATATTCGCAAGATTATGGATGAGAAAAAGATTTTGATCATTAATCTTTCAAAAGGCAAAGTGGGAGAGGGTAATGCCAACCTCATCGGCAGTATGCTGATCACCAAAATCTATCTCGCAGCGATGTCTCGCGCCGATATCTCCGAACGACAGCTTCAAAAATTGCCCAACTTCTATCTGTATGTCGACGAATTTCAATCGTTTGCCAACAAATCATTTGCCGATATTCTCTCCGAGGCTCGCAAGTACAAGCTCAATCTGACTATCGCTCACCAATATATCGAGCAGATGGAGGAGGAGGTGCGGGCGGCAGTGTTTGGCAACGTCGGCACGATGATTACTTTTCGTGTTGGCGCCTATGACGCTGAAGTGCTGGAAAAAGAATTTGCACCACAATTTACCGCCGAAGATTTGGTCAACTTGGGCTTTGCTCAAATTTATTTAAAATTGATGATTGATGGCGTGTCTTCACAGCCGTTTTCTGCCACCACGCTCGGCCCTATCAAGCCAAATGATATCTCTTTGCGCAATGAAGTGGTCAAGGCTTCACGAGACCAATTTGCTCGACCTCGAAAAGTGGTGGAAACAGAAATTCAAGAATGGCTTAGTGGCAAAAAAAATGAACCGGCAAAACCTGTCGCTCCACCGCTTCCAGCTTCATCAAAGCCACTTGCACCTCCTGTTCCGCTCGCAAGTACGCCCGTGCCTCCTTCAAAGCCTGTAACATCATCTCCTGCCCGTACTACTTCCACTCCTCCCGTGCCACCTGTCTCGCGAGATGTTCGTCCAGAGTCTCGCGTCCCTAACGATCCGAAAGAGCATAAGCCATTCAGCAATTTGAAAAGCGAACTAGCGAAAGTCCTTGATAAAAAAGAGCCGATCTCGATTACCCCACCACCACCTCGTATAGTTCAGTCGTTGCCACCCGTACAACAACCTTCTGAAAAGAAAATACCGGCACCGATCCCGCTCTCACAATTAGAATCACGGCCTTTGCCGAAAAAAGAATTAAAGCCCGAAGCAGACAAAAATGCCTTAAAAAACGCCTTAGCTAGTTTGACCAAATCACCGGCACCAAAAATCGAACCTGCTCCATCGGCGCATAATCATAGCACTCCAAAAAGTCCGCATAGCGAGCGAGCTCGACCGGTACCACCCACTCTTCACAAACAGACAGTAGCAGAAGTGCCGGAAGATGTTTTGAAAAATGTGTTGCATATCGAGAAGTAATTTTATGCACTATTTTTCCCGGGCTACAATCTGCACCGCACTCTTTTTGCCCGTAATCTGTTTTGGCCAAGTGCTGATTTCTGAAGTAATGTACGATGTGTCGGGGACCGACAGCGGGCGCGAGTGGATTGAATTGCAAAATACTGGAAGTACTCCAGTTGATCTCACTTCACTTAAATTATTTGAAGCCAATACCAATCATTCGTTGGTCGAATCGCAAGGGTCGGCCACGCTCGCGGCTGGAGGTTTCGCAATCATCGCTGACGATCCGGCAAAATTCAAAGTTGACTGGCCGAATTTTGCCGGCGTGATACTCAACAGTAGTTTTTCGTTGAGTAATGAAGGCGAGGCGATTTCAATCAAAGATGGAGATGTGGTGATTGACCAAGTCAGCTACAGCGGATCGCTCGGCGCTGCTGGAGACGGCAAGTCTCTGGTGCGGAACGGCTCGACATTTTCGGCAAGCACGCCTTCGCCGGGAGCCGGTATTACTTCTGACACTACCACCTCTTCAGATGGTGGTCAGACGACATCTAGTTCAAATACAACCACCGCTGGTTCGACTAGTAATACATCGTCTCCAAATACTACTACTTCAGGCACCTCACAAACCGCTTCGGTCGGAGCGACTATTCCTCAAATCTATGCCGATGCCGGAGAAGATGTAAGTGGAGTAACCGGTGCCTCTTTACTGTTTTCAGGCAAAGCCTATGGCTTGAAAAAAGAGCTACTGGTAAATGCTCGATTGATTTGGAATTTTGGAGACGGCGCTATTGCCGAAGGACTGTCGGTCTTGCACACGTATGCACTGCCCGGGACCTACACGGTTTTTCTTGATGTGGCTTCGGGACAATACAGTGCTGTTGATAAAAAGGTGGTAACAATAGTGCCGTCCGCGCTTACCATAGGTACAATAGTGAAGGGTGTGGATGGATACGCGACCATTACCAATGGTACGGCAGTTGAGCTCGACCTGTCTCGGTGGTACTTAAAAAATGACGCAGGATTGTTTTTACTTCCCGCACACACAGTTGTCTCTCCCCGCGGAACACTCTCAATTCCAAACAACATCTCGGGATTATTTGTTACTGACAGCACTGCCGAGTTGTTGTACCCAAATGGGGAAGTGGCGCACCAATACCTTCCAATTGTCCCCAAAGCAAGTACTGTGGGGGCAGGTAGTGAGTCATCTACTCCCACCTCACAAGCTATTACCACAAAAGCGGCGGTCAGTGAGAAAAATTTACGTGCGAATCAGTCGCAAGTGGCCACTGTTGCATCGGCTGAAGCTTTTGTTGAGGGTAGCGATACTGAGGTGTTGTCGGTGCCTCGAAAATCAGATAGTGTGGCAGTATGGATGCTCGGCTTATCCGGTTTTGTGGCTCTGATATTCGGGGGAATGTGGTTTGCGCACAAAAAAGGGATTACGGAGAAGAAAGAGGAGCCGTCGGAGGAAGAGGATGATTTTGAAATCATCCACTAGGTTGTTATGATAGAGACTGGCTTCTCTTGATTCTCCCTTTACCAAAAGGGAGTACCCGAAGGGGGAGGGATTTTTGAATTCAATATAAATCCCTCCACGCCAGAGTACTGACGGTGCTCCCTTTAGGAAAGGGAGAATATAAAATCATATGAAAAAAATACTGATATTTTCACTGGTGTATTACCCAAACTATGTCGGCGGAGCGGAAATAGCGGTCAAAGAACTCACTGATAGGCTCGGTAGTGATTTTGAATTTCATATGATCACCTTGGGTGCAAAAAGCGATTTACCAAAAGAAAAGATTGGAAATGTACTTGTACATCGAGTCGGCATGGTTTCGACTCTTTCAAAATACCTTTTTCCATTTACGGCGTGTAAAAAAGCTTGTGAACTTCATCGTGAAAATATTTTTGATATGACATGGTCGATTATGGCAAACTATGCCGGCTTTGCGGCGCTGTTTTTTAAACTGGTCCATCCAAAAGTGCCATTTGTGCTGACGCTTCAA
>JBBTSQ010000006.1:0-1682 GCA_038078755.1 Patescibacteria group bacterium | reverse complement strand
TCTCCGACACCACCGGCACTCTCACTGTGTCACGAGGGGGGACGGGAGCGACTACGTATTCATACGGACTACTCCTTTCACCAGGGGGTACCACTGCTCTTACGAACATCGCCACTTCATCCCTCGGCCTCCTCACCACCGACGTGGCTGAAGGGACGAACCTGTACTACACCACCACCCGGTTTGACAACCGTCTGTCAGCAACCACCACTCTGCCAAACCTCACCACGCTTGCTAACGTGGTAACGGTTGGTGCCCTTAATGCAGGTTCCATCACGTCAGGATTTGGCACCATCAATACTGGCGATGATGCTATCACTACCACCGGTCTTGGTACCTTCGGCACCCTTCTCCTTACTGGCTCATCCACGCTCCAAAACTTTACCTTCGTGAACGCGACCGGAACTAGTGCAACTACTACCAACTTCTTTGCAACCACCGCGAGTTCGACGAATCTCTTCTCCACCAACTTCACTACCGGCGCCATCACCTCGGGTCTCGTGAATGGCCAAACGATTTCATCTGCCGCCAACTTCACCGGTACTCTTACTGTAACCGGTGGATTGACAACACTCGGCAACGCAAGCACCACCCAAATCGGATCGACTGGCTCGGCATATTTTGCGACGAGTGGGGGGAATGTGGGCATCGGCACCACCTCTCCCGGCCAGAAACTTTCAGTCGCGGGTGACATCCTTGGTAATAATTTCATCGGTAGTTACTTTACCGCTACTTCTACTAGTGCCACGTCTACATTTACCGGTCTCAGTGCCACAAATGTATCAGCAAACAACTTCATGACGACTTCGGGTACCTTCCAGTTTACTGCCTTAAACACTGCGGGAACTTTGAATATTACTGCTCAGCAAGCCAACCAAAGCGCTATTTTGAGTGCCACAGCACCGAACGGAAAGATATTTACTTTCATGTCACAGAATGCCACTGCGACGATCATGACCCAACCATCTGTAAACCTCGTCTTTGCCACTGATGATACAGAGAGAATGAGAGTAATGAATACTTCCGGTAACCTCGGCATCGGCACCACCTCCCCCGGCCAGAAACTCTCGGTGGCCGGAGATATTTTGGGTAACGCAATCATCGGCAGTTACTTCACGGCGACGTCAACAACCGCTTCTACTTTCGCTGGTGCAATCACTTCATCAGGAACGGTCACTGGCACCAACCTCGTGGCAAGCTCGGCTTCCGCAACCTCTACTCTCGCCGGGGGTCTTGCAATTGAGACTTCAGGTTTGGTCTACGACTACTCGACAAACAATGTGGGTATTGGGACGGCGAGTCCGAGTGCGGTATTGCATTCTATTTCAACTGCCGAGCCTTTACGTTTGGGTTACAATTCGGCAAATTATGTTAAGTTCGTTGTCGATGCGGCAGGTAATCTTGCTATCACTCCGACCGACGGGGTAAGTAACCAAGCGGCTTCTTTTGCTGGAGCCTTGTCTATCGGAAGTACTTTAAATGTGACTGGTGATGTTAGAATGGCGGGAGGGCAGCAATTTTATCTCGATGCAGCTACTAATTCGGTTGCTCTAAATTCTACAAGTAACGGTCTCAATACTGTCGCTGGGGGAGCGACAAGGCTCACTCTTACCTCTGGCGGTAATTACGGCATCGGCACCACCTCTCCCGGCCAGAAACTTTCAGTCGCGGGTGACATTTTG
>JBBTSQ010000005.1:0-21278 GCA_038078755.1 Patescibacteria group bacterium | reverse complement strand
TTCAATATCTTCAATCGAAGACACTTCGCCTATCTCGAGCAGTTCGGCAGTATCGCTCTTTTTGCGTTTCTGCTCGCGTACCACATCAAGAGACG
This sequence comes from Patescibacteria group bacterium, assembly GCA_038078755.1. Classification (GTDB taxonomy): domain Bacteria; phylum Patescibacteriota; class Minisyncoccia; order Phycocordibacterales; family JBAYGS01; genus JBBTSQ01. Next base: position 21,183 of record JBBTSQ010000005.1, on the reverse strand, counting down.
CGTGTCCCCCACCAAACATCAGTGCAAAAAATTCTTGAAATTGCCCGTTTATCTTTTTGATCCCCTCTCTAAATTCCACATCGAGACGAAGCTCGAGCTCCTTGATTAAATCCGTGAGCGACTTGGCCGATTGCTCCAAATCAAGCAATTCTTTTGTCAAAAACGCTTCTCGTTCCGATACCTCTTTAAATTCTTTCATCACGTCATCGCTCCCACCGATACCGGCATCTTCTAATCTGATTTTAATTTTCTCAATGGCGCGACGGCGATCTTCTTGTTCGTGCCGCGGCGCGTTCGCTACCACTTCGTCTGCATCGGTCACCGTATGGTCGTAGAAAGAAGAAATATCTCGACCAACCAGTGCCACTCCTTCTTGTACTTCATTTTTAAAATTAGTTTCTTCCACACGGAGCCGTTCTTCATGTGCCGATATAGCTGTCAAAATCCCTCGAAGCTCATTCTGCTCCGCCACAATCCGAAAGAGTGCTTTTTCGGCCTCACGATTTACATCCTTCTCTTTTTCAATCGATTCTTTGACCGTACGATACGCCGACTCGAGAGCAGAGAGCTTATGATCGAGCGTCGACACCTCTGCCGTGATTGCCGTAAGCTTTCTATCCAACTCTTTAATTTCGGCAGTGATTTCTGACACCAACGCGGTATTGGTCGCCACTTTGCTTTTAGCAATAAAGGCTGAAATCTTCTCTTTAATCGATCGCACCAGAGCTATGAGGGCGGACGGGTCTTTGCTGTCAGCGTGATCAATATCAGACGCAATCCCCTCGCCAAGCGACTCTACTTCTCGCAATGGCACCGACACATCCGCCGCTTCTTTAGCAGCGCTTTCAGCTTTCGTGAGCCGTTTTTTCGCATACTCAAGCAATCCTTCAACTTTTCCTTTTTCATAGGTAGCACTGTCTCGCTCTGTCCGAACAGAGGCAAGCGAGGACTCTATCGACACCAGCTCGATGGTCTTTTGATCTTTTTGTGACGCGCTTTCGAGGGTCTTTCGAGCAGAGATCATTTCTTTTTCCAGATGTGCCATCTGTGCTTCTGGTGCCGCCCTGTCTCCGCGCAATTTCTTTTTAAAATACTCGAGGTAGATATGCTCGCGTCTGAAATATTCTCGATAGAGCGCTTTCAAGTCTTCACGCATTGCTTGCGCTCGCTCGATTTTCTCCACCTGCTTTTTCAAAAATTTAATATGTGGAGCAATTTCTCGTCGCAATGATTCCACCTGTTTGATATTCTCCGCTGTCTTGTCGAGCTTGCGTTCACTCTCCTGCTTTTTGTATTGATAGATTTTAAGGCCAAGCGCATCCTCGATCATCGCTCGTCGTTCTTTGATACTGGCGGAGAGCACTCGGTCGGCTTCGCCCTGAGAGATGATGTGATGCCCCGACGCGCCGATGTGAGCTTGGGCAAGCAGTTCAATGATATCTTTGAGCCTCACTTGGCTGTCATTGATACGATATTCAGACGTCGAGTCGCGAAAGACCGAACGCTCGATCGACACTTCATCAAAATCGAGATTGAGCAGACGCTTGCGATTATCAAAAGTGATTTTTGCCGACGCACGATTGCCTTTGGGAAATTCTTTTGAACCGTTGAAAATCAAGTCCTCACTCTTTTTGCCACGCATACTTTTGATCGACTGTTCTCCAAGTACAAAACGAAACGCCTCAGCGATATTACTTTTACCAGACCCATTTGGCCCCACCACCGCCGTAATCGAGGTCTTGAAATCAAGCCCCGTCTTTTTCGCGAAAGATTTAAAACCGGTCAGTTCGAGACTTTTTAAATACATTGATTTATGAATTATGATTCACGATTTATGAAGGAAAATCAGAAACAGAAAATACCCCTACATTTTAGCATCTTTTACCAAAGAAAAAAGCGGCGCGATAGGAATCGCGCCGCTTTGAAAAGAACTACTCAACCAGACGGTGTGACACAATGGTTTGAAGCTGATCTCTGGCCAACTCAAGTTTTCTGATCAATTCTTGCTTATGTTTAACCGATCGGTCAAACACATCGAAAAGTCCGCGCACAATCTCAACACCAAGGTCAGAGTTTGAAAAATAACTCCTCTTAAAATGCTCATGAAGACCGTATATGTCTCGTAGAGCCTCAACCTTGTAAGCCCAGCGCTTTTCCTTAGGATCCCCTTTTATCCAGCATATACTCTGGACAAAATAATCCCCCTCGCTACTTATTAACAGAGCATACTTATCATAGAATCCGAGGTGTTGCCATTTGCAAACAAGAGTCACCTTTACCCTTACCTTTGGCACATTCTTGGAGACGATTTTATCTCCAACTGCCGTATGAGCTTCACAGGTAATCCGAGCGTGTTCCTCAAGAGCCCTGAGCTCATGCAGATACTTCAGATAGGGTTTGTAATCCCTGACCAATTCAGTGATCAAGGCAAACCAATCATCCATAGACATCTCTTTCCGTTTCACTTTTTGCGTTCCCCGTAGGATGAGGATTTTCTCTGTGGTTGTTCTCACAACTTCTGCTGTTTTGCTGTTGGACGTATCCATTGTCAGACCTTTCTATTTTGTTGTTTACTGTACTATGTATGCTCAGGACGTATCCCGAATCACATACAACCCCACCCTACCACGCACACTCCTTATCCGTCAATATACAGTGATTCGATACGGTCGTATATAATCACTGTATAACCATGAGTTCATCAAAAGACACGCGCCGTAAAAGACTGGGTAAGGGTGAGTTACAAAAAATCATCCTCCAGATTGTTGGAACAGTTGGTTTGTTGGCGGTAGCAGTCCTTGCACCCAACGCCATACAAGCACTCAGTAAGCTCGGTATTATAGGACAGAAACGACAGAGAGAAGTGATCTCTCTTACCAGAAAACAGTTGGTAAAAAATAAATTACTAACAGAACAGAAAAATATTCTAAAATTAACACCGAAGGGTGAAGCTAAATTACGCCAACTTGAACTGAACGATTTTAAATTTAAAAGACCCGCTCGATGGGATAGGAAGTGGCGAATACTGATGTTTGATATCGAAGAAAGTAGAAATGTATTGCGGAATAAAATTCGAAAAACACTGGCAGCTATCGGATTTTTACGACTTCAAAATAGTGTCTGGATTTACCCCTATCCGTGCGAGAATTTGATTGCACTACTCAAAGCTGATTTTCAAATCGGGTCTGAACTTCTGTATATTACCGCCGACTCTATCGAGTATGACATCGAGCTGAGAAAAAGTTTTGACCTGTCTTGATTCTTATATATCGTCACTGTCCATCGTGCATACAGTGATTTGATACGACCGTATCAAATCACTGTATGTGTGTATCGAAGTAAAGAGAGAGCGATGTCCGACAAAAGAAAAACCGCCGATATCATCGGCGGTTTCGAGACTGGTAAGACTAGCTCTGCGAAGTGAGCCTGTTCGCTACACCAAGTGCAAGCTCTTGAAACTTCGCCATCTCACGATGGACAAAAGCCACCTCGGACATGGAGTAATGAATCATTTGGGGGAAGAAATGTCTGGTGAGTTCGGAGGTGAGCTCAGGGAATCGCTTCACCAGAGCTGTGAGCTTCTTTTCATCAGACACAGTCAAGCGACACCTCCCATTCTTTTTCTCGACCAAGACAAACTTACCCTCATAGGTAAATATCAGACACACCTCAGGAGAAAGACTCTTCCGAACACCTGTGCGACTGGTAGGGTCTGAGATGGTCACCTCAAACCCCCTAATCCCAATCAGACGGGCAGTGGTGTCAGTGAGATTATAAAAGAGTAACGTCTCAGGGGTCTTTGAAGCGAATCTTTTACACGCGATGTCAGTAACCGTCTCAGTGCTCTCCGGAAGCATCTTCTGAAATCGGATACTCTGAACACTGAAAAATCTGGCCAGTCCAAACGCTACTTGCGCGACTACTTTGGGACTGACCGACTTCAGTGCCATCTGTCGATCGGCCAAGATGAAGTCTGCAGCAGCATTTGACACAAACGACGCTGTATGCAAATATCAATCACAGAACAACGCACACAAGCCACAAATGCATATGCCCTCAAAAGAAGAACTGACCGAACTCGTAGCCGATGGTTTCCTTAGCGCAACCCTCATCAAAACTTTTGGTGGAACACTCCACAGAGCAGACAGTGCCAAAGATGATTCAGATTTCATCATCGAGTTTCCTCATGGAAAGTTACCTCCTAGTGAGCAAATGATGGCAGTTTTCAGCCACGAATATGCAGGTATTCGTGATTATGAATACCGGACGGAGGCAATACAAAATTGGGATAAAGCCCTGACCAACCTTCTTATCACGACTGCTGACAAAAGGGGTCGACTGCGAATCACTATCAGTAGGCCCTACCCGTTCAAGGATCATCAATCTGCAATGCGGGTTTCCTGCAGAATACTGGAATAACTTCAAAGCCTCGACACGCGTGTCGAGGCTTTTTCTTTTTTCATCAATGCGAGAATGTGTAAGTTGTATTTAGAGGGGGTTTCGAGCGCGACGGCGTGAGAACTTCAGGATTTTTTAAGCTTCAAAAAATCCGTACCCTCTAAATACAACTTGTATGTTCGAACTACTTTTACCGCCACCCCCTTTTTTCAAGCGCATCTGCGGCGGCTACTTGCTCGGCTTCTTGTTTCGAAAGCCCTTCACCTACACCCACCTGTTCAGTGCCGATAAATACTCCGACGGTAAAACATTTGTCGTGATCAGGACCGACTTCTTTGAGCGTCTTATAGTTTGGCGTCTGCCCCGTCTTGTCCTGCGCTTTTTCTTGAAAGTGACTCTTGGCGTCCATCCACAATTTCTTCGCCACCACGTCGTCAATCAATGGGAACAAATGTTTTTTCAAAAACGCTTTTGCAATCTGGTAGCCTTGATCCAAATAGATCGCTCCAATCACTGCTTCCATGGTGTTGGCAAGGATAAATTGTCGAGCACGGCCGGTATCTTTTGCCTCGCCTTTTGACAGCAAGAGATAGTCATTCATCGAAAGTCCTACCGCTACTTTCGAGAGGGTGATGGCATTGACCAATGCCGCGCGATAGGAGGTCAGATCGCCTTCGGTACCGGTGGTGTATTTGTGATACAGAAAATCAGTGACAATGAGTTCGAGCACCGCATCTCCCAAAAATTCGAGACGTTCGTTGTGCCCCTTTTTGGCATTCTTATTTTCGTTGATATATGAGCGATGCGTAAATGCCTGCTCAAGTAACCCTCGGTCTTTAAATACAATATCTGCCTTTTTTTCAAACTTCGAAAAATCAATCATAGCATTCACTGTAGCCTATGGTCTAACACCCAGAAGTGTCACACCGCAAGCAACAAAATTAGTAAGTAATGTGTCTACATAGACACTTCTATACAATACAACAGATTAAACCTGCACGCAATCATCCATTAAAAATCCCCCCGACCTGCCAAACTCAATTGGCAAAGGGTCAGAGGGACTAGGAGTCAAAGGACTCAAGGAACTCAAGTGGACACAGGATCCAGTTGCGGGACAACCACGTGACGCCGATGCCCGGCAATCCAGACGTAGTCGTGGCCGAAGCGATACACGTGGGCGCCGAGCGTGCCGTCGGAGTAGAGGTGGACGTAGGCAACGAAGAACTCATCCTCCACCTTGAACAGGAAGAGGGTGGCATATCCGTCTGTGCGGAGCCACTTCCGGTGTTCTTTGACGAATTCGATAATCTGGGACTGGGTGAGGCACAGGGAGTCGAGGTTGTCAGAGAGACCACCGAAGATTTTGCTGAAGTCACCGTCTTTGACCAGCTGGTGGACAGTGACGTTCATCGGCTTGGTGGGCGGTGCCTCAACATCGAGACCCCAGTTTTTGAAGTCGTCGTCGAGGTAGCCGGTGAAGAGTTTGTCTGCTTTGGCCAGGGTTTTCTTGCCGTCGGTTGCGGCGATGGTGATGACCGTGGCGCCGGAGAGGAGCTTTGTGCAAGTCGGAGCAACTTCCACAACTCCTACCCAACACGGCTCTTTGCGACAGAAACGCTTGAGTTCAGTGAGCCACGTTGGGCCAGATTCGCTGGTCAGTTTTTCTATGAGATCAGACAAAGTCCCGAGCCAGTCGGTGGGGAGTTTCCTGATGCGTTCGATTATGTTGCCGAGCATGCTTTCTGTTGGAAAGTGCATGGTCAGTCCTTTCTTTTTGGGGTTGCTTGTGAAGAACAGGCGAATTTTTGGCACAATGCCTTAATTTCTGTTCTGTGAAGATTATATATTCACTTAGTTTATCTGTCAAGCTTTTAAAATTTAGTAAAAGGCACTGACAGATGAGTATTTTTAGAGAACGGCTCACTGGTTTTTCTGGAAGACCAGTGAGCCGTTCGTTTTATAACGTGGCTCTGTAAAGGTCTTTTTTAAAGGCTCAACCCTAAATGCTCTGTATGGGTTGAGCCTTTAAACAAATTCCCCCGAAATTATGTCTCCCGAGTCCCTCTGGGCAAATGATTTCCGGGGGCTTTCTCCACCTTAGAAATTATGATTTAGAACTTAGAAATTTATATCCCAATCTACTATTCCTTCTGATTGTTAGTCGTGAATTGTCAGTTGTTTTAATTTACTTTGCGGGTGTTGCCGACAAAATCTGAATTGCCTTGGTAATAATCGGCAACATATCATTATAAAAATTCAAATCAAGAATATCCTTGACCTTAAACCATCGCGCGTCATCGAGCCCACCTGAAGTACCGAGTTTGATATCGGCAAATTCCGCTTCCGCCAAAAAATACGCCACTTGTTTTCGAATCTTGCCTCGCTCAGGATCGGCTGCTACATACTCATTGCGACCAAGCGTCTCAACAATTTTCACAGTAAGCCCCAACTCCTCTTTCATTTCTCGAATCGTGCCTGCGTGTTCATCTTCCCCTTCTTCAATCTTGCCTTTCGAGAGCGTCCAGTGACCAAACACATCATGTACGAGCGCAAAATACAACTCTTCCCCTTCTCGCGCATACACCACTGCCCCCGCGAGACGCTGAACCGGCATTTGTTCAAAGGGAATATTGAATTTTTCTTTGGATGCTTTCTTTTGAGATACTTCGTCTTTGCCCGGCTCACCGAGCTCTTTGTAGACTGCGCCGAGCACGCCATTTACAAATTTACCACTATTTTCACCGCCAAATGTTTTTGCGAGTTCGATCGCTTCATTGATCGCCACTTTCGCCGGCACTTCTTTACGATCGGAAAAAAGCAATTCGTATAGACCGAGACGGAGGATGTTGCGGTCGACGATAGAAATCTTTTCGATTGGCCATTCAGGAGCGGCTTTTTGAATCACCGAGTCGAGCTCGGACTGTTTGTTTACCACTTGTTTAGTGAGACTTTTGACAAACGACAAATCGGAGAGTCCGGGGGCAAATTCGGACACATTGCGGAGAACCATCTCTTCTATTTCTGATTGCGGGCGATGAGCAAAATCCCACTCGAAGAGATTTTGCATCACTATTGATCTCGAAAGGTGCCTGTTTGCCATATCATTTATTGCTTCCGATAGTATACGCCTGTGGTTAAAAAAAGCAACCGGCAAAGAACAGAAACATGAGACTACAGACTGGACAAAAATAACAACAACGGGCGGGTCGCTGCGCGACCCGCCCTTTCTTCTTCCTGTCTGTCGTCTTTGTTCTGTTCTCTCTTGTCTACCCCTCTATCTCGCTACTTCTGCCTCTTTCGCCTTCTTTACCTTTTTATCAATTTTAGCCTGTACATTGAGCACCATCTTGCCGGCGTATTTACCGCATTTCAAGCACGCGTGATGAGCTAAAATTCGAGCCTTGCAATCTTGGCATGTAGCCAAAGCCGCCGCTTTGAGAGCAAAGTGTGATCGTCTATTGTCTCGGTGAGACCGAGTAGCTCGCATTCGATTTACCATAGTGGAGGAGAGTATAGCACGCAGGGTGGTTTGATGCAAATGCTCACTCGAATCACTTCTGGCGTACGCGGATAAAGCCAGCCAGCGCTGGCTTTTCCTACGCTCGTTTCGCCACTGTCAAGATAATGCGCAGACGCATCTCTTGACAGACCCTGCTGGCGAAACTCCGCGACATACGCCAGAAGTGATTCTCGCTCGCTATCGATAAGGGGGATCAAACCACTTTGCGCACTTAGGGAGGAAGTTAAAAAGAAGAAAGATATCAAAGAAAAAAGCGCGGGGTGTGTTTGCACACACGCCGCGCCGCGAAAGCTACTGGGGACGATTGAGGCGGTCTGTCCGCTTCTTATCCCGAGCCGCCTGCTTCTCCTGAAAGTATCGGGACAATTCTGCTTCGGAGACCAGATACTGACGATACTCTGGATTTTCGAGAATGTCTCGATACTCCCCATAGACCTTCGGATCAACCGCAAGAGAGGAGAGCACCTGGAGCAGAGCGACAATGTGGAATTCCACACCACGCTCTTTCATTCGACCCAAAAGCTCCCTCGCCTCAACATACTCCGGCGGACCAAGCTCCTCGTCTTCACCGTCTTTTTTAATAACGGTGCGAAAGCGACGCTCGCCGCCTTCAGTGATGATGATCCGGAAGACCGGCTTATCGTGCCAACCACCACCCTTGTCCGCATCACCTTTGACACGAACAGTGAGGAGTGGTTTGGGTTGCCCGCCCTCGACACAATCATCGGGATGTCCGGTGATATTAAACCCCTCAAGATTAGGGGCTTCGAGTAGTTCGTGCCACACACCGTTGATGACAGTGTCCCAAGGAGTCTCACCCACCTCGGAGGTTTCCGTGGGAAATTTCCATGAGACAAACCGTCCAGCCGCTTTGATCTTGGCATACAGAAACACCAAGAACTGAACTTGACCAACTTTACGACCCGGGCGAATTGCCACAAAGGTCGATGCAGACTTTATTTGCGAAGATGCCGTACTCATGTACAGCCTCCTTTCTTTGTTGATTGTTTATGACCAAGAACTGGTCCTACCTAATAGCTTATCATACTACCATATATATGTCAATACTATTCAAACCGATATCACAGGCTAGTTAAAATAACCCGATTTATCAACGTCTTTTAACCCTTTCAAAAAACTTCGTCGATGTTCTGGGGATAGCCCGTACCGTTTAAGCTTCTGATAGTGCGCTCTTGTGCCATAGCCTTTATGGACATGAAAATCGTAGTGCGGATATTGTTTTGAAAGCTTCACCATATGCCGATCGCGTGTCACTTTCGCCACGATCGACGCGAGCGAAATCACTGGTTCTTTTTCATCGCCCTTAACAATGGTTTTTTGATATATAAATTCTGCTGGAGCTTTAAGTCCCCCATCGAGGAGCACCTGCGTATATTTTGGATCTGTTGTGACTTTTCTTAAACTGGTCGCGAGTGCTTTCTTAATCGCATATGAAAGACCTTTGGTATCAATCGCCTTGCTCGACACAAAAGCCACTGCATATAAAAGTTTCCCTTCTTCTTGTGCGTACATTATTTTCTTCTCCCACTCCTCCCTTCCCCGTGCAGTCAATTTCTTAGAATCCCGTATCCCCCTACAAAAAGAAAAATCGAAATCGGCCGGCACCGAGCATGCACCGACCGCCACCGGCCCCGCAATCGGCCCCCGACCAACTTCATCAATACCGACAATATACCTAATAGTATTTTTTCTCACCTATTCAGTATACCCACAGTAGACCAGTCAGACCAGAAGCAAGAGAGACCCGCCAGACCGGAAAAAAGAAAAAACCGCCAAACAAAGTCAGCGGTTTCGTATCTCGATTAGCATTCTGCCAAAAGTACTCTGGCATTTTTACCTCGACGGGTGAGCTCAGAGAAAACAACGTCCCAGAGAACATCACGATGTGGGAGATCTTCTGATGCATCCTTGGTAATTTCGAGTAAAGCAATCAACACCTCATCGGAATGTTCGTCAACCTTGATACCTGAAATAAATCCATTAACATCATCGAAACGATCTTCAGTGAGTGCGTCCTCCAATATCTCTTTGAATTCTTCCAGTATTCTCGCAAACCGTGAAGTTCCAATCGCATCAGATACTCGATCAATCGCACGAGTCAAATCATCATGCATAGCAAAAGTTCCTTTCAAAAATTAGTTTTATTTACAATTCCTCAGATACTATATAGCAATACGCCTCATTTGCAAATACAGACAAGACTCTCCCGCGTGCTATACTTTTTCTATCGCTATGGCTTCACCTTTTATACATCTGCATACGCACTCCCACTACTCCCTCCTTTCAGCGTTGCCCAAAATCGATGAGTTGGTCACACAGGCAAAAGTATATGGGATGCCGGCGCTCGCGCTTACCGACAACGGCAATCTCTACGGTGCCATTGAATTTTATAAAACCTGCAAAAAAGAGGGAGTGAAACCGATTATCGGTGTCGATTTCTATGTGGCTGCACGGACGCGACAGGATAAACAAGCGGGGGTCGATAGTCGGCGCACCAGACTAGTGCTTTTGGCAAAAGATCTCACTGGCTACAAAAATCTCATTCAGCTCGTCACCACTTCGAACCTCGACGGCTTCTACTACAAGCCTCGCATCGACCGCGAGCTTATCGAAAAGTATCACGAAGGCTTGATCTGTATCTCTCCATCAATCTCAAGCGAGATCATTCAGGCGCTCAAAATGAGTGACAAAGAAAAAGCAAAAGCCCTGATCGATTATTTCAAAAAAATCTACGGCGCTGATAATTTTTATCTCGAACTCACCCACCATCCTGCACTCGAAGGACACGAGAAGACCATGCAGACATTGATAGATATCGCGCGCGAAACCGCGACTCCGCTCGTATCCGCTCACGACAGCTATTACCTGTCTCCCGAAGACAAGGCGGCTCGAAAGACACTGATGCTCGTAAATACCAACGACAGTGCCGAAAGAATGAGCCGAGATGATGACGAAGAAGATTTTTCTTTTATTTCACCCGAGAAAGCCAGCGAACTTTTCCGCGACACACCCGAAGCGCTAGAAAACACCCTGAAAATTGCCGAAAAATGTAATCTCGAACTCCCGCTCGGCAAATGGGTATTCCCAAACTACATCGTCAAAAGTGGTAAAAGTTACGATGAGGAATTACGAACACTGGTTTTTGACGGCATCAAAAAAAGAAATATCGAAATGACTCCGGAAGCCGAAGCGCGTATCGAATACGAACTCAAAGTAATCAAAGACAAAGGCTATTCACCATACTTTTTGGTAGTGTCAGACCTCCTACGTTTTGCCCACGAACACCACATCCTCACCACTATTCGAGGCTCGGTCGCGGGTTCTCTAGTCACCTATCTTGCCGGCATTACAAACGTAAATCCGCTTGAATACAAACTCCCCTTTGAGCGATTTTTAAATCCGGAACGTCCCTCCGCGCCCGATATTGATATGGATTTTGCCGACAACCGCCGAGACGAGATGATCGAGTACGCCAAAAAGACCTACGGCGCTCATAATGTCGCCCAAATTGGTACATTCGGTACGATGATGGCGCGAGGTGCTGTCCGCGATGTGACCCGCGCTATGGGGTATGGGTATGATCTCGGAGACAAAATCAGCAAATTAATTCCAATGGGCGCGCAAGGCTTTCCGATGACCATCGATCGCGCTCTGGATGAAGTCGACGAGTTGCGAAAAATGTACACCGACAACGCCGAGACCAAAATTATTATTGACATGGCAAAGAAGATCGAAGGCTGTGCCAGACACATCAGTGTGCATGCCGCAGGAGTGGTGATCGCGCCAACTGCACTCACTGATTTCACTCCGCTCCAGCTCGATAGCAAAGGAGAAAATAAAGTCATCACCCAATACGATATGCACGCGGTTGAAGACGCAGGGTTGTTGAAATTTGACTTCTTGGGTATCAAAAACTTATCGATCTTGGCAGATGCGGTTGAACGCGTCAAAAAAATTGAGGGGATAACTGTAGACATCGAACAGGTGCCCCTTGAAGATCCAAAAACATTTGAGATGTTGGCCAAAGGTGAGACCATCGGTTTGTTCCAGCTCAACGGCTCGGGGATGACCCGCTTCCTTAAGGAGCTGAAACCCTCTTCAATCCATGACATCAATGCGATGGTGGCGCTCTACCGTCCGGGTCCGATGGAATCAATCCCCCAATATATCGAACGTAAACACGACCCCTCAAAAGTACGATTCTTGGACCCTCGTATGAAAGATATCCTCGACCGATCGTTCGGCGTGATCACCTACCAAGACGACGTGATGATGATTGCTATCAAGCTTGGCGGGTATTCGTGGCTCGAAGCCGACAAGCTCCGCAAAGCAATGGGTAAAAAGATTCCAAAAGAAATGGAAGAGCAAAAAGGCAAACTGAAAGAAGGGTTGCTTAAAAACGGGATGAGTGCCAAAAAGGCCGACGAGTTGTGGAAATTGATCGAGCCGTTTGCCGCATACGGATTCAACAAAGCGCACGCCGCGAGCTATGGTCGCGTGGCCTACCAGACCGCCTACATGAAAGCCAACTTCCCTGCGATCTATATGTCTGCGGTGCTCACTGCCGACTCGGGAGATATTGAAAAAATCGCCGAAACCATTACCGAATGTAAGCGTATGGGTATTCCGGTGTTGCCCCCATCAATCAACGAAAGTTTCAGCCAGTTTACCATTATCAAAAGTGGGGACGGTGTGCCTGACCGCATTCGTTTTGGATTAGTGACCATCAAAAATTTCGGCCAAGGCGCGGCCACCGCCATTATCGACGAACGAAAACGTGGCGGCGCATTCATCTCTTTGATTTCATTTTTGGAACGCGTCCGCGATAAAAATATCAACAAAAAATCACTTGAAGCCTTGATCAAATCGGGAGCAATGGATGAGCTCGGCGAACGCGGGAGTATGCTCGGCAACATCGAAGCACTCCTCGCATACAACAAAGAGCGAATGAAGAGCGGTGATAGTCAGGACTCGCTATTCGGCTTGATGGCCGACACCACCACTCTGCCGACGCTCAAACTTGCAGATGTGCCGGTGGCGACTGCTACCGAAAGGCTCGCTTGGGAAAAAGAACTGCTCGGCCTCTACATTTCCGGACACCCACTCGATAAATTCCGCGCGATACTCGACAAGCGAGAGGTAACCGTCGCTACCATTAAAGCTAATCCAAAAGAAGGTCAGATGGTGGTGATCGGCGGACTCATCGAAGAGCTTCGTCCGATTGCCACCAAAAAAGGTGACCCCATGCTGTTTATGAAACTTACCGACTTCACTGGATCAATGGAAGCCGTGGTATTTCCTCGGACACTTGCGGAATTTCGAACCATTTTGGTAGCCGAAGCCTGTGTGGCAATTAAAGGCAAAGTATCACTCCGAAATGGCGAAGTGAGTCTGCTGGCAGAAAGACTAAAAAGACTAGAGTAGGATGTATTTCTAAAATACCTCAACAGAGCCATTTGAACGGCTGACCCTAGGCCTGCCTGCCGGCAAAGGCAGGGTCAGCCGTTCAAAATGTCCGACAACCAAGAGACGAAATTGACACCCATACAGAGAGTGTGCATACTGTATCTTGAGAGGGTATCATATCGAGGATAGTCCGTTCTCGTGCTGGAGATGAGGTTGACGCCTCTGCTTTGGTAATCGTTGTAAGTCACCCTCTCGTCCTACCCGTCGTAGGATGGTTTTGTGAGGCTTGCATCGAATGGACAGCCCGCATGGCAACATGCGGGCTTTTTCTATCACTTCTCTTTCCAAGACATTTGTAGTACCATAGAAAGTACAAGAGATTGCCGTGGCTACCACTCATGGGACAAGGTGACATTGTCGGCGAAAGCCCTAATCTACAGAAATGAAGTGTTTTCTCGATGAGGCGGGCTTGTCCCGAGCTTGTCGAGAGAAAAGCTCGGTGGAACCGCGAGGACCCTCCCCGCCCGAGTGATTCCGACGTAACCCGTCGGAATCACTCGGGCTATTTTAATTATTTCATTATTTTTATATCTCTATGAATGCAACCCCCGCCCCCGAAGAACGCGATCACAAGAAGCTAGGCCGTGAACTCGATCTCTTTGCTTTCTCGACATCGGTCGGCAAAGGCCTTCCGCTCTGGACTGAAAAAGGGTCAGTAATTCGCCGCGAGCTCGAGCGCTTCATTGTCGACGAAGAAACCAAACGTGATTACAAACACGTCTACACTCCGGAAATTGCCAAGCTCGACCTCTACAAAAAATCTGGCCACTATCCGCACTACAAGGATTCAATGTACGCGCCAATCAAAATTGATGACGAAGAATTTATGCTTCGTCCAATGACTTGCCCGCATCATTTTGAGCTCTATCTACGAAAACCCCACAGTTACAAAGAGCTTCCCGTCCGCATTGCGGAACTCGCTCGCCTCTATCGCTATGAGCAATCAGGAGAATTGATGGGTCTCCAACGAGTAAGATCTTTCTGTCTCTCTGACGCTCACATCATCTGCAAAGACGATGAGCAAGCAGTCGAGGAAATCGGTAAGGCGCTCGACCTGATTGAATTCGTCACCGAGACGATGGGTCTCAAAAAGGGTATCGACTACTGGTTCCGCCTCTCGCTTGGCGACATCACCAACACTGAAAAATACTATAAAGATGACGCATCGTGGGAAAAGAGCGAGAATTTGATGCGGGCATTGCTTGTAAAGCGCGGAGGCACCTTTACCGAAGCAAAAGATGAAGCCGCTTTCTACGGTCCAAAGATTGATGTCCAAATGAAAAATGCCAACGGCAAGGAAGACACTGCATTTACTGTGCAGTACGACTTTTGTATGCCGGGCAGATTCAATCTCGTCTACACCAACGAAGCCGGAAAAGAAGAAATTGCTCGAGTGGTCCACCGCTCATCGGTCGGCGCCATCGAACGCATTATTGCTTTCTTGATTGAGAAATATATGGGAGCCTTCCCCCTCTGGCTCGCACCCGTACAAGTCAATATCATTCCTATCGACGAACCACATCATGCCGAAGCCAAGAAAGTATACTCGGCGCTCCGTGAAGCAAATATTCGTTGTGAATTGATTGAAGGTAATGGGGGCTTTGGCAAAAAAGTGCGCGCCACCAAGCTTGAAAAAGTCCCGTACTTCATTATTATCGGTGACAAAGATATTGAGGCTAAAAAAGTCACTCTCGAAAGTCGCGACAAGGGCAATCTCGGGCAGATGACCACCGAAGAAATCGTCGCAAAATTGCTCAAAGAAATTAAAGAAAAGAAATAATTAGAAGACATACATTCGACCTACTGTCTCAGTATCTCGTCGCTCTCGCTCCTCGATAAAAAAACCGACAGCTCGTGCTGCCGGTTTTGCGTAAAGTCACTTTTTTCGGACGACTTCGAATGTCCGCGTAGTTGTGGCCGCCTCGCCACACTGTGGGCAAATGCCGTTGTGGAATCGAATCCGGATTTCTACCACCGATGGGTCTATTTGCAACTCTTCCATCTTTTCGATTTCATCGGTAGTCAGAAAAGCCACAAATGTCTCGCGACAGACCGAATACGATCCGCATCGGTCACAGAGGAACGTCAGGTTGGATGCCATGTTAGAACCCCTCCTCCCTGCCTCTGCGTGCAGACCTCCCGAAAGCGGCGAAAATTCCGATGCCACTGTCCGGCGATTTGATCGGCGAGCCGATTAATCTCTTCCTGATTCGGCTCACCATCTTGCCCGATGATCGCTTCACCGATTTGAACATCGGCTTTGTAAGAACCTTTGTTGCGAAGTGAGGCGTCACAGGTCACCACGGTGCCCTGAAATTCGAAGAAACAATCCGCTCCCAGATAAAAATCGAAGGGAGTGTTGATGGTGTTATAGATCAGCACTCGCCGTCCATCCACACCGAGTCTCTCCGCCACCTTGAGCCGAAGTTGTTCAGCGATCGGGCCATGCTGTGTGAGCTGATGCCGATGAGCAAACTCAACGCAATCACGAACCTTCCACCGCCGTCCATCTGCCTGCCACGACACTATTTTGGGAGTGCCAATCACCTCTTCTTCAAAGAGATGCCCAGTATATCCACTTTTTGCAACGAACATAACCTGCCTTTCTCCCATTTCTGGGGGTTAATGGTTTCTGTGTATAGTATAGCATACTCTATATTTAAAGTCAAGCACCAAAATACCCTTATTTTATAAGGGTATTTTGGTGACGGAATCATCACCCTTTACTCTTAAAGCAAGCAAAATTGTCTTAGATACGAGGCGCGAGCGAGGCTTGCGACCAAAACGTACAGAAGTACGTTGCGGGAGCAAACGAGCGAAGCAACGAAGTAGATGAGATGATTTTGCTTGCTTTAATTTAGACGTCCAGGTTGGCGTACTTCGCGTTAGATTGGATGAATGATTTTCGTGCCGGCACATCCGTCCCCATCAACATATCAAAAATCTTATCCGCCTCCTGTGCGTCCTCGATCATTACTCGGCGCAAAATCCGGCTGTCTGGATCCATGGTGGTCTCCCAGAGCTCATCCGCATTCATTTCTCCGAGACCCTTGTATCGCTGAATCTGGACCTTGGCAGATTTTTTCGGAGCCACCTTGCCTTTGCCTTTTTCTTCCTCTACACCTTCTTCTGCCTGCGCTTCTTCCCCATCAATAGCATCTGGATCTTCAATCGCAATCTCCTCTTTACCCAAATGCTTTACTTTTTCTTCTTCAGAATAGAAATACAAAATTTCTTTACCTCGTTTGAGTTTGTAGAGTGGCGGTTGAGCAATATAAATAAATCCTCCATCAATCAACGGCTTAAAATAGCGATACAAAAGCGTGAGCAAAAGGGTACGAATGTGAGCACCGTCCACGTCCGCATCGGTGGCGATAATAATTTTGTGATAGCGGAGTTTTGCAATATCAAAGGTGTCTCCGATGGCGGTACCAAGCGCCACCACAAGATTGGTAATTTGCTCCGATCCAAGCATACGGTCGAGACGAGCACGTTCAATATTCAAAATTTTTCCACGAAGTGGCAAGATCGCCTGCGTGCGACGATCGCGTCCCGTCTTGGCAGTGCCTCCCGCAGAATCTCCCTCCACAATAAAGAGTTCGGATTCGGCAGCATCCTTGGTCTGACAATCGGCAAGTTTACCCGGCAAGGTCATTCCCTCAAGCAAACCTTTTCGCAAAATAGAATCCTTTGCCGCCTTGGCTGCCTTACGAGCGCGAAGCGCCAAAATCGATTTCTGTACAATGGCTCGCGCATCGTCTGGATTCTCCTCGAGAAACGCAGCAAAGGCTTCGCCGAAGACAGTCGCTACCGCTCCTTGTGCCTCCACACTACCCAATTTACCTTTAGTCTGTCCTTCAAACTGAATCTCGCGAAGCTTGACCGACACCACGCACGTGAGCCCTTCAAGCACGTCGTCTCCAGTAAAATTGTCGTCATTTTCTTTGACGATGTTATTTTTTCGAGCGTAGCTGTTGATACTGCGAGTGAGCGCCGTCTTGAAACCAGTGATATGGGTACCGCCTTCGGCCGTGTGAATATTGTTGGCAAAAGCCAGTACGCGAGACGCGATATCATCGACATACTGAAGCGCCACCTCTACCGACTCGACACCTTCAACTTTCTTTTCAACATAGAAAATATTTTTGTGGAGTGGCTTCTGGGTCTTGTTGTAAAACGCCACCAGCGACAAGAGACCGCCTTCGAAATAAAAAGTTTGTGACGGCACATCGAGACCAATCTCGCGGAGATAGAATACATCATCGAGATCGAGCGACCCCTTGTATTCTCGGGCATCAATCACTGAAATACGAAGACCCTTCACCAAGTATGCCTGCTGACGCATATGGTTGACCACGCGATGAAAATCAAATACCGTACCTTCTTTGAAAATTTCTTTGTCTGGCTCAAAAAGTACAATCGTGCCGTGCTGTTTTGTTGTGGCAATTTTCTTGACGTTGGCTTTTTTCTTGCCCTGACTATATTCCTGCATATAGACACCGCCATCTTTGTGTACTTGCACCTGACAGTAGATAGAGAGCGCATTGACCACCGACGCGCCCACACCGTGCAGACCGCCGGACACTTTGTAGCCTTCGCCACCAAACTTTCCTCCGGCATGAAGCACGGTCATGACCGTCTCAAGTGCCGACACTTTGGTTTTTGAGTGAATATCAACGGGAATCCCTCGGCCGTTGTCTACCACTCGCACCTGATTGCCCGGAAGGAGCGCGATTTCGATATCATTACAAAAGCCACCCATCGCTTCGTCGCGAGAGTTGTCGAAAATTTCAGTGATGAGGTGCTGGAGACCATCGGGACCAGTGGTACCGATGTACATTCCGGGGCGCTTGCGTACCGGATCCAGACCTTCAAGTACAGTAATCGCCTCCGCTCCGTAGGCATCTTTCTTGGCTGTTTTTTCTTTCGGTTCTTTTGCCATTTTTAGTAAAAAATATAACGGGGCCTACGCCCTGTATCCATCTAGTATAGCAAAAAATAGAATAAAAAGGAAGCTTTTTGATTACCCAATTTGGGGATAGCTTTACACTATACAGTGGCTCTGTAGAGCCACAAAAGTGCTAAACGGCTCACTACTTTTGCAATGTAAACCAGTGAGCCGTTTAGCACTTTTATAGCCTAGCTGAGCTACCGTTTTGGATATTGCTCTAAAAATGCTTGCCCTTCCGTAGCTCGAAGCAACGGAGATGCGAAGGAGGGGCTCAACAGAAAGGTAAATCAACACCTTGGTGTGATTGCACAAAATACGCAGATATGATTTAATCGTGAATGGAACTGTCCCATCAAAATGCACAACTGTTATGAAATGCACGTCCCCCAGCAGAACCCTCCGTCGTGTTGCACAGCATCTCAAAGCCAACCCCTCTGTGGTTTGCTTTATGACACTAATCAAGATCGACCGTCTGAGACTCGAGAAACTGACCCAAGAATCCGAGTTGCGGGAAGCACTGATGCAGGTCGCAGACCTCATCAACCTTCCCCGATGCTTCCGGAAATACCTCATCCGGCTGACCGAAATCATCGACATCGCCCGCCGATGCATCAAAAATGCCTTGGAAATCAAGGCGCGAAAATTGGTGCTCGATTCGATTGTGATGATCAAAAAAGCGACCACCTGTAATTGGTTTAAGATTGTCGGATTCTCGGACGACAGCCTCGTGATGATTCAAAGTGTCAGCAATGGAAGGCGTGTCAGAACGATCACTCCCCACGAACTCGACCTCGCCATCGCCTGATTGGTTTTTCATACCCCCAAGGCCCCGCGTATCCTCGCGGGGCTTTTTTCTTTTTTTGATAGAGCAGGCTCCACCCCCTTACCGCAACCCGCCCGCTCTCCAGACACACAACAGATACAGTGATTCGATACGACCGTATCAAATCACTGTATGTATCGTCAATTGACCCCATCCACCTATACCCTTAATCCACCACCCTTTGACTTCCCAATGAAATTCCCCTACACTAAAACCCTATGTCGCATACAGACCTCAAAAGGAATCTTTATAAAGTCTCCACGACTGACCAAGAAAAGCTTTTGAAGGCCCTCGAGTCTCGCGAGGACGCCGAGGCCCTCCGCATCAAGCGATACATGGCCATGGCCGACCTGTCCCGCACAAAAGGCAGTCCTCTGTCTGAAATCAAAGAGCGTGTGACTAACCTCCCCGTCTTGAAAGACTTCGACCATATCGACATTCCTGAAGTCATCCCGACCAACATCCTCTTCGACCTCTTCAACTTCGCGCCTGACCACCCCGCTCGAAGCACCTCGGATACCTACTATGTTGACCCTAAAAATGTTCTCCGCACGCACGGCACCGCAATGTGGCATTACTATTTCCAGCTCAGAGAAACACAAAAGAAAATCGCTGAGGGTAAAGAGCTCGGCGTCATGTGCTACGGCAAAGTCTACCGCAAAGACGAAATCGATCGACACCATATGAACATCTTTCATCAGATGGATGGACTCTACCTCGTGCCTGATAGTCAAAAGATGCTCACCATCGACGATTTGAAAAATGTACTGTCGGAAGTGGTGCAAAGTGTCTTCGGCAAGGATGTAAAGTATCGTTTCAATCCGGACACCTTCCCCTACACCGATCCCTCGCTTGAAGTCGAGGTGGAGATCAATGGCCAGTGGATCGAAATTTTGGGCGGCGGTATGCCTCGCAAGAGTGTGCTGAAGGAGTTTGGTATTGAAGGCTACAATGGCTGGGCCTTCGGCTTTGGCCTCGAGCGCCTTGCGATCATTAGTATGGAGCTTCCCGATATTCGCCTGCTCTGGTCAGAAGATGAGCGAGTAAGGAAACAACTCACGCTCGGACAAAAGTTTGTGGAGGTCAGTAAATATCCACCGATTGTCCGCGACATCTCTTTTGTCGTGCCAACGACATTTATTCCCAATGACTATTTTGACACCGTTCGCGAAACCGCTCCGGGAATAATTGAAGAAGTGGAACTTTTGGACAAGTACGAAAATGCCAAGAAATTCGGCGAGGGCAAAGTGAGCTACGCCTTCCGCATCACCTACCGTTCCCTCGACCGCACCCTCACCTCAACTGAAATTGACGCCGTGCACAAAAAACTTGAAGAAGTCACCAAAGATTCGTTTGATGCGGTGGTGAGGTAAATATTTTACTTTTCCTTAAATCCATCCAAAATAACCCTCATTGGATAACCATGTGTTATATCACACCGCGGGGAACGATCTTCGTAGAAAGATTCTTGGGTACTTGCTAATTTATCGACAACCCTTGATCTTAGAAATTGCGGTAATTCTTGCTTGGTAGAGTCCCGCCTCGAGCAGAGCATTTCAAAATATTCATCAAAAATAGTTCTTATTTGATTTTGAGACTTTCCATCTAACTCACTAGCCAACTTTAGCAAATCCTCATGGGTAAAGGATTCTTTCACGCTACTTCTAATAATACCCTTACTTACGACAAAACCAACACTCAATAAAACCCCCAACTTCCTTCTCCTCTCAGCACCAAATCTTTCCCCAAAGAATAAAATTGCGTGTTTTTGTTGCGCGTGTAGTTTTTTTAAAAAAGTCATAGACAAGGTGTCAGCACTCGGTGGTAACAATTTGACTGCATTCTCTACTTCTTCTCCCTGAGATATATACCCAGCTTCAATTGCAACAGACACTAGATTTTTAGCGATAATTAATTCGTATAGTGATTCCACCATTCCATTTCTTAAAAAATCAACCACCCCCAGCTAGAAGGCTGGGGGTTTGACCGAACGGACTAGAAGTC
>JBBTSQ010000004.1:0-2335 GCA_038078755.1 Patescibacteria group bacterium | reverse complement strand
GGCTGCGGGGAATGGAATCGAACCATTATACCAGGATTCAAAGTCCTGTGTCCTACCATTAGACGACCCCGCAATGCATTAAACTTTAAGACTGCTTACACACCTCATCTATACTATCACTTTTGTGGCGGTTACCGATTCGCTCCGCTCATCGGCATGCGCTGTTTTTTATAGTCGCTCCGCTCTTTAAAAACAGGCACCGTACCATTAGACGACCCCGCAATGCATCAAAATAATAGTTATTTTGATTGCGCCATACTACTACATCTTTTGATTCAGGTACAGAGTAACACCCTCTATCCATCCCGCAATCTTTCGATTGAGCGGTATACTTTTACGCGCCATAATTGCTAGCACCCCGTAATAATCATCTCCGATGCGTTTTCGCTTTGTTTTTGGATTGTGTTTTTTAAAGTAGACCCTGTATTTATCTTCAGTAAAACCGAGATGGTGCATCCAGTATTTTTTAGCTCGCTCAATATCCGCTCGTTCATGGATAAATAACTCAAACAACAAATCTTCCGTGGCTATCGACAAATATCTTCGGCTCCACTCTAAAAATAGTTGGTGCATTTGCAAATCCATATTGGTGAATTTAACTGAAGTAGCGTGGGTGCGCTCTTTTGTACCTTCGCCCCAATACAAAATCACTCCCGTAAGCCAAAAGGGATCTTGTATCAATACAGCAACCTCTTTCTTAGCCAAATCTTTAATATCTCTAACCCTTTGTATTTTATTTCGCCTGATAGATTCAAGTGCCCGCAATCTACCTGCAATTCTTTTTTCGGTGATTAATTGCCTTTGCTTTTTTGCCAATCCAACATCCACAAACCAGACAGAAAGTGTCGATTTTACAACAGGGATCTGTTTCAAGATTTCTGAATAGGAAAGTCCATGTCTTCTCAAAGCGATCGCTTGGTTTTTAAATAGGCTTTTCATATCAAACCATGATAAGAGTCTACAGTAGTATTATACCATAGTTCGATATATTAGTTATCCACTTTTATCTACTTCCCTGCTATCGCGATAGTCGCGAGTTCTAAAGGCAGTGTGGGAATACTCGCGCTTGCGAGAGAATCATAGACTGAAAGAAGCTGGCTAATAATTGCGGGAGAAAGGTCGGGGTGTTTGCCGAGCGTTTGGAGAAAAGCAAATTCTTCCGCCGACACTTGCGACTTGATGTAGTTTTCCATATCTTTGGCGTGGAGAAATAGCAGGGCAAAACGCAACTTTTCAAGCGTCAGTGACAAAAATACTTTCATATCAATATTTTGTTCGGAAGCTTTGTGGAGAATGGAAAGGCCAGCAGAAGCATTTTTGGTAATCAGCGCTTCGCAGTAGCTATCCACCATCTGGTGCCGAGGCGCGCCGGTGGCGCTTTCGACCGCTTCAAGTGAGATCGTCTTGCCATCGATTCCACTCAACACTTTTTCCAAAATACCATGCGTGTCGCGGAATGACCCCTCTCCCAAGAGCGCGATCAAGTCTGCGCCGGCAGGGTCGATCGTCTTCCCTTCTTTTTTTGCCACAGCAAGCACCATCCCCTTCAACAATTCTCGTGACGGCTTTTTAAAGGTGAATAGTTGGCACCGCGATACCACCGTCTCCGGCAATTTATCAAACTCGGTAGTAGCGAGAATAAAGATAGCGTGCGCTGGCGGTTCCTCGAGAGTCTTTAGGAGTGCGTTGAATGCTTCTTTGGTGAGCATGTGCACTTCGTCGATGATATATATTTTGTAGCGAGACTCAAACGGCAAGGTGTGCACCGCTTCGCGCAATTCTCGGATATCGTCGATGCCTCGGTTTGATGCCGCGTCAATTTCAACCAAATCATTACTGCTGGTGCCGACCGCTTTGGCAAAGATGCGGGCAATCGATGTCTTGCCGGTGCCGCGAGAACCGCAAAAAAGGTAGGCGTGCGAGATCGACTTGCTTTCAAGAGCGCCCTGAAGCGCTTTGACAATGGCTTCTTGGCCGATCACTTCGGCAAAGGTACTCGGGCGATATTTTCGGTAGAGAGAGATGTGGGACATGGGGAAAGTATAACGTATAACGTATGAAGTATGAAGTACGGGAAAAGACAGTTCAGAAGCAAGATAGACTAGTCAGACGAAAGATAGGAGCAGAAATTTATAATATAGGAATTCAGAAAAACCCCGAAATAAAGTTTTGCCTCGTCCGTATCCTTCAGCAAGCCGTACCCTCGAAGACTCTGGCTACGTATGAGGCGAGGCATCGGGGAAAACTTTGTTGTAGAAGGGTCGGCTCCGCCGACGCATCCATTCGTTGCGGATCACACCCCGAGGCAGAGCTACGGGGTATTCTCCGCAGATAC
>JBBTSQ010000003.1:0-1684 GCA_038078755.1 Patescibacteria group bacterium | reverse complement strand
CCCAGACGTTACACTATTCAACGCGTCAGAACTTACCTGACAAGGAATTGCGCTAGGGTATTCCTAAACCCGAACTCTATCTTCTCAAAGCGATCTGTTTCACTCGCTTAGAGTCTGACGTTTGGTTTCTGAGGATTTTGATGACATCAATTCTCGATTTTCTATGATTAATGTTTCGACAAAGACTAGCAATCTGTATTGCTCCATTTCTGGTAAGATGCTTACCTTTGTTCATTAGATCAAGACATTTCGAGAATACTTTGAATGAATCTTGCTTTGCTGTTTTGAGCTGATAACGCTTGAAAAAAGGAATAATGACAGTATTAATGTCACTTCTTCTTCTCACCACGAACCGATATATGTGTTCGTTGTGATTATCATATCTTTTGTTGATATAGATGTTCCCGACACCGAAGAATTTTTGAATAATCTTCAGACTTTCCAAACTCTTCTCGCCTTGCGTAACTGCAAATTCATGGGCGATTTGGTAGCCGGTCTTATATCCTTTTCTTATACGTTTAGCTTCTTTGCGATCTTGTTGTTTTATGAAATTCACAGAAAAACAACCTTCGCCATCAACATAACCAATTATCCACCCGATTGTTATCAATCTTTCCTGCTGATTGCCTGCATGAGACGTTTTTTCACTATATACCATAAGACAAGTAATGAATTACACTTGTCATTATACACTAGTAACGCTCAATTCTACAGCTTTTTATGCACAGGGTTTCCAGCATATAGTCAGATATTTATTAGGACATCTACCTCAATTAATGAGACAGACGGGCAGCGCTTCTTTATTGTGTTCTTGTTTATCACACCCAGTAACTCAACAGTCCCAATCCTTGTGTCCTCCGTTTGCACGAAAGACACAACCTTAGGACCGTTATAGTTACGGCCGACATTCACCAGGGCTTACAACAGTGACCATATGCATCACGCTTCGCGCGATGCAACCTACAACTTACAACCAACCACTTACAACAAGATTTGGAATTAGAAATTTTCTTTTTCCCTCTGATTGTGGGTTGTTTATTGTTTGTTGTGAGTTGGCATCACACAGAGTGTGATGCATACAACCCCGTTGTTTGACCTTCTGGCATTGGTCAAGTGTCACCCCCTATACATCCTCTTGCGAGTTCGCAGGGAGCTGTGTTTTTGATAAACAGTCGCCAGGCATACTTTTGTTGCAGCCCCCATCACGCGAAGCGCGATATGGAGAATCTTGATTCATGATTCATGATTCATGAATTTAATTCATAAATCGTAAATCATAATTCTTGAATCTCCCCATCACACTCCATGTGATGGGGGCAAGCCTTATTCCGAAGTTACGGCTGCTTTTTTGCCGAGTTCCTTGGAGAACCTTCACTCGTTCGCCTTCGTCTACTCGACGAGATCACCTGTGTCGGTTTACGGTACGGATCATTGTATATTATGCTTAGAGACTTTTCTTGGAAAGAGGCTCCGCGGTATTATCTGGAGCGAACCCCAGCGTCTACGCTCAACTGGGAGTGCTATTAAAAGCAGACATCCGGATTTTCCTGGACATCCTCCTCGAGGCACGAACACCAATCCAATAAGGTGCATCGCATACTCTCTTCCGTCATCCCATCGCATATACAACAAGTCATGGAATATTAACCATGTGTCCATCGGGTGCGGTTTTCACCATCCCCTT
>JBBTSQ010000002.1:0-16228 GCA_038078755.1 Patescibacteria group bacterium | reverse complement strand
CGACTTTCGGCGGTGCACCGAAGTGACCGCAGAACTCGGGAGCGAGGGCGCCCGCGACGATGCGGTTGCACCCCTTCATGGAGAAGGTGAAATGAACACCGCCGTCGGCGACCAGGATTCCATTACTGGTGGACTGATTGAAGACCGTGATTTTGCCTTTTTGCATAACTACTGCCTTTCATTTGGTGACAAAAGATTCGGAAACAATATCATCGGATGCGCACACGCGAATCACGAAGGTTTCCAAAATCGGACTGTCTGTTGTTAAGTATAGCATAGTCGACTATATTTGTCAAGCACTTTGTATACCATTTATACTCATTTACACGTTTGCACCACCTACTCACGATTTTAAGCCATATTAAAAGGCTAAGCCTCCGGCTTAGCCTTTTAATATGGCTTATTTGAGCCGTAAAATAGAAAATGGCTCTGTAGAGCCATTTCTTAAATGACTGGTCAGTTTGTCTCACTTTTTTAGTCCCAAAAAATTAGGATGATTACGAGGCGACTAAATTAGCGAAATGGCTTCAGACGCACAAACTAAACCACCAAAAAGCATTCGGGTGCGAGGCGCGGGAGGATTTTCGAATGAGCCATATTTGTATATGGTGAAGAGAAAATCCGAACCGCAACGAAGCAGATTAGGCTATTTTGCCAATTTAGAACCCGGCACCGGAGGAAATGTTGTAAATGGGGACAAGTACCGCCGCCAATAGAAACGCCACACCCAAACCGAGTGACACAATCATCACCGGCTCGATCAAATCCACCATTGTATCAACCGCATTGTTCACTTCGCGAGTATAAAATGTCGCCAATGTTTTCAAAATATTCCCCAGCTCACCGGTCTCCTCCCCGATCTTCACCATCTGTACCATAATGCCGGGAATTTCTGTGTGTCGCGAAAATGCATCCGATACCGAACTGCCTCCTTTAACCGCCTCTACCGCTTGCGTCAATACTTGTTTATACACAGTGTTCTCTACCACCGCGGCAGTGAGTTCAAGCGCCCGGATCATCGGGATTCCCGAAGAGAGCATGGTATTCATATTGTCTGCAATGCGAGAGAGCGCCAATTTGATATACAAATTTCGAACCAGTGGAATAGACAATTTAAACCGATCAAAGGACAGTTTACCAATATCCGTTTGAATAAATCGCACAAAAAAGATTACCGCCACTGCCAAAATAATCAGTAGAAAGGCGCCGTAATCTACAAAAAAATTACTGATACCAATGACCACTTCGGTGTAGATCGGTACATCTTGTCCAGATTGAGTCAAAATGACACTGATTTTAGGGATGACCACCGTGAGCATCAGTATCATCACCGATACAAACGTAATCATCACGAAGGCTGGGTAGATCAGCGCATTTTTAGCTTTTGAACTCACCTCATAGGACCGATCCAGGTAATCCGCCAAGTAGGCCAACGTGCTGTCGAGCTTGCCCGATTCTTCACCAGACTTAATCATATTGACATAAAACTCGGAAAAGACTTTTGGGTGTCGCGCCAATGACTTAGAAATAGAATTTCCTCCTTGAATATCATCTGCTACTTGTGTTAGTGTTTTTGAGAGAAGCACACTGTCGGTCTCTTCAGCAAGCAATCGAAACACTCGAAGTGCCGATACTTGTGCCTGAAAGAGGGTCGCCATTTGGCGAGACAGAATGACCACATCTTTGTTTGACACCCGATCAAAAAAAGTCAGACGCAATCCAAGTCCCTCACCCTTGTCGGCAGAGACGATCGACGAGATGATTAATCCGCGCCGTTGGAGCGACGCAATGGCCACCTCCTGATTCACCGCTTCAATCCCACCCGAGGTTGGATGTCCGCTGGTATCAACTGCTGTGTAATTAAAAAGCATAAAAAAATAAATAGCTCAAACAACACTACATCATCTTTTCCAAGATCTTTGGATTTGGCGAGTAACGCATTGCGGTATCAAACGTGATCTTGCCATCACGAACCATTTCGATAAGCGACCGATTCATATCGATCATACCCTCTGCCATTCCGGTTTCAATCACCGAATTAATCTCATGAATCCTCCCCTCTCGAATCAAATTGGCGACCGCAGCGTTATTGATCAGAAGCTCGTAAACCGGAATCAGTCCACCAGAAATCATCGGCACCAACCGTTGTGAGAAAATACCCGTGAGTGACCCCGCGAGCTGACTGCGGATTTGTCCCTGCTGGCTAGCGGGGAATGAATCTATAATACGATCGATGGTTTGACTGGCGGTATTGGTGTGCAATGTTGAAAGCACATAATGTCCAGTCTCGGCGGCAGTCACGGCGGTGGCAATAGTCTCGGGACCGCGCATTTCACCAATCAACACCACATTGATATCTTCTCGAAACATACTGCGCATCGCCGTGGGAAAATCGGTGGTGTCGATGCGAATCTCGCGCTGGTCAATGATTGATTTTTTCGGCTCGTAAATATATTCGATCGGATCTTCAATGGTTAAAATATGTTCCGCTCGCTCTTGATTGATGGTCTCGATGATGGCCGCCAAAGTGGTGGTCTTGCCCTGCCCCACCGGACCGACGACCAAGAAAAAGCCTTGCTCTTTTTTAGCAAATTGCTCGAGAATGGGCGGTAAATTAAGCTCTTTAAAGAGTCGAATCTTTTTGGGGATCAGACGCAAGACCACACTAATCTTCCCTTGTTGAAAAAAGGCATTGCCTCGGAACCTGCCATTTTCACCAAAGTCATACGAAAAATCGATCTCTTTAGAGGCAAGGAATATCTCTTTATTTGATTTGGTGAGCAATGTATCAACAATCTCGAGCATCTGTTGCTTCGATAATGCGGGAATACGGGTAATCGGCGTCAGAATACCCGACACTCGGATGACCGGCTGTCTCCCTTCCGCCACATGCAAATCGGAACCGCTCTCCTTGATCACAATATCCAAGAGTTCAGTGAGTGTTTTTGAATGATCCATATATACAACAATTTAAATCTCTATACCTTTCGAGCCTGATAGAGCTTCACCACTTCGTCTACCACTTCTGAAGGGATCGTGGTGGCTTTGACAATATATCCCGCCACACCAATATCTTCTGCTCGCTTGATATCAGAGGGTTGCCCTTGATTAGTAAGCATGATCACCACCGCTTTCGGTGCCAAATTTTCTGTCTTTATTTTGGTCAATAATTCAAGCCCGTCCATCCCCGGCATCACCAAATCAAGCAAAATAATATCTGGAATAAAACCATCATGCATAATCTTGAGCGCATCTGCCCCACCAACCCCTGTCTGCACTTCAAAACCGTTCTTGCCGAACTTAATCGAATACATGTTGAGCAAGAACTTATCATCATCAACAATCAGCACTTTTACTTTTTTAGTATCAATTACCATATAGTTCTAGTATAGCACACTCCCCGTGTGGCAAATGGTGCCTAGTGGACAAACCTACAGTGCATTGACTTCAGAAATCGGCACCACTCGTTTAAAAGCTTTAAAGATCGCGTCTTCTTTCATGGTATGCATCCCCTTAGTTCGTAGGACCTTAATAATTTCTGATTCAACCGGATTCTTTAAAATGACCTGTTCAATATCTTTATCCATACCAAACATCTCCACCACCGCTACTCGGCCACGTGTACCATTAGGACAATCCGCGGTCGGCGAAATTTCATACACCGTATTTCCCACCGGAATCGCCTTGCGTGTTGATTCGGGCAAATCAGCAAACTGCTTTTCAAGCATTAACTTGAGACTACCCTCAACCGGCACCGGCTTGCCCGAATTTGGACACAAAGCACTGACCAAACGCTGTGCCATTCCCAGCACCAAGGTAGGCGGGATCAGGTATGGATCAACCCCCATATCAAGCAAGCGCGGCACAATACCCGCGGCGCTGTTGGTGTGGATAGTCGAAAGCACAAGATGCCCCGTGAGGGCCGCCTGAATCGCGAGTTGCGCAGTCTCTTTGTCTCGAATCTCGCCGACCATAATAATGTCGGGGTCTTGACGCAAGCTGGTACGGAGACCTGATGCAAAGGTGTAGCCGATTTCCGGTCTGACTTGCGACTGGTTGACTCCACTAATCGTATATTCGATCGGATCCTCGAGACTCATAATGTTTTTACCCTCATCATTGATTTTCTCAAGCAATCCGTAGAGGGTGGTCGTCTTTCCAGAACCTGTTGGTCCCGAAAGCAAGATCAGTCCGTATGGTCGTTTGATCGCGGCAAGCAACATAGCAACATGTTCGTTTGTCATGCCCATCTCTTCGATCTTGCGAGTACCCCGCTCTTGATCCAAAATACGCATCACCACTTTTTCACCATAATACGATGGGAAAGTTGAAACACGAAAATCAATTTTATGTCCCTCAATCTTCGCCCAAAAACCGCCATCTTGTGGTTTTCGTTTTTCATCGAGCTTCATCGTCTGACACAAGATCTTGATGCGAGCGACCACTGCGCTGTGTACTTTGAGGGGCAACACCAGACTGGTATTGAGCACTCCATCGACACGAAATCGGACTCGCACTTTATCCGCCATTGGCTCAATGTGAATATCAGACGCATTACCTTCGGTGGCATAGCGCAAAATCGTCGCCACAATTTTAGTCACCGGCGCATCTTCGATAATACGGGTATTACCTTGAGACTTGGTTGATGCATCGACTCGCTGACTCAACACATTCTGCAGATCATCGCCAGAAAACTCCGTCTCAAGCTCGGTGAGCGCGCGAGTCACCTCCCCCGACAGTCCTTTGTACGATTGAAGCGCCGTCTTAAAATCATCTTCCGAAATTAAAAATATAGTGAACGGCAATCCGATCTTTGCGGAAATAAAGTTGAGCGCATCCCGAGCGTCAATATCGTCGGGCTCCACAATACCCACCTCGAGCACACCGTCTTTCAAATCGAGTGGTACGAATTTGTAGTGGGTGGCAGACTCTTCGGGAATAAATTCAAGAATCTTAAAAGAAATCGGGGTGTCAGACAGTGTCCGTACTGGCAAATTAAATAATTCGCCTTTCGCCAGCAACACTTCTTCCATCGAGACACCTCGCTTGATCAAAATACGCTCAATACTTTCTCCAGACAAACGAGCCTCTTCTTTAATAGAGGCGATGTCGGTTCGTTTGATGAAATCTTTGTTGGCGAGAATATCGAGTATACCCATAATAATTATCGGTTGGTTGATGTGGGCGCAGCACTGGCGGGAGAGCTATTTTTTGAAACATCAGGCTGGCTGATACTACTTACCGCACTCGCATCATTACCAATCGGTAAGAATGGATTGTATCGGCCGACCTGCTCTTCTTGAAGCGGAATACCGAAATCTTGAAGGCTCAAAAAAACTGGATCTTTAAAGAGCGATCCGTCGAGAGAAATGGTACGCAAACCCGACAATACTGAAATTAATGTATTGCTTGCAGGGGCGTTGCTGATCGGGGTCACGACGCCAAAGGCGATCGGCGCGCTCTGGGTATCAGGCGAAATAAAACTTGATGGACGGTCAGCTGATTGTCGCGAACGGATCAAAAAGAATCCGCCACCGACCAACACAACACCGATCAAAATCGCCGTGATGACATTTGCTTTGTTTTGAAAAAGTGAACTCATACTAATTATTTTAACCAATAGGTCTTAAGGCCGATGGTGAAATCATAGGTCGGACTACTCTCCGGCGCCGTAAAGGTGAGAGACACCACATCGACCAATCGAAGGCTCTTTTCCAAATCTTTCAAAAAGGCGATGAAGTTGTCGTAGCTTGCGGTCACGGTCATATCGAGTACAACCGATCCATATTTATTGTTTTTGTCGCTCGATGATTCGTTTTTCGTCTGATCAGCAATCGTCGCGGCGGAGATATTTTTTACATTTTTCACCACCACCCCTCGTTTTGCCGCTAAGGCTGAAATATCAATAATCAATCGCACATTGTCGATATTGTCCGGAAGCATTTTCTCAAGCCGATTCAAATCTCGAGTGGGAAAGGTGTTGAGCCGCTTCAGTAAATCATCTCTGAGTGTCTGGAGTTCGCGGGATTTTGCCAGCGTTTGATCTCGAGAAGCTTTCTGACTTTCTAATTCTTTGATCGCTTCGTAGCGCGGATTGATGTAGCCAAAAAACGCACCGAGCGCCATCACAATAAGCATAAATGGAATAATGTTTCTCATAATTTATGGAGTGGTTACCGACGAGGCGGTGTCTGATTGGGTCTTCGGCTCATTCATTTGCACCATTTTGTAGGCGAGCGTCGATGGATCAATGGTTGCGGTAAAGGTAAAGGATACCGCGCCGGTCTGATCGAGCGCCAAATCAGAAAGCAGAGGACTTTGTAGACGCTTATCCTTGCCGAACGAATCTGACTGGAGGGCAATGGCGGTAAATCCGGTCGCTTGGCCTTTCATAACGAGCGACACCTTGCCGTCGCCAACAGAGACATCGAGCGTCTTGAAACGGACACTGCGTTTCAATGTTGATTTGCCTAAAATATCAAACAGAGGTGACAGCGCAATATGCGAGGTGAGTAGACTCTTTGCCGAGGTCAATCGCGAATCAAGTCGGATCATGGTCTTGATCGCATTGGGATCAAATGCACCTTGAGCGCGCACCAAATCGGCATCAGCGGAAGCGATATTTTGAGTGAGGTATCGTTCGTAGAAAAAGACACCGATTGATCCCGCCAACGCTACAAAAAATAACACCAAGGCAATGATAGTAAAAAAACTTACCGTGACCTTGGTATTTGCCACGGTCGGTGTGATCGGACGTTTTGGTATAAACGATGATTGAAGACCAGTATCCATAAATAAAATTGGTACATCGCGGATGATCCACGAAACTCTCTATAGTATACAATGGTTTGCGTCCACCGCTATCCCCAAGTGAATAAGAGGTATAAAGTAAAAAGTATGAAGTATAAAAGATGATTGCACTTCTTGATTCGACTTCGAACCGAACGTCGTGTGGATACAGACACTCCCGCGCGCTTCGCGCCGACCCGTCTGGCTTTAGTTAGAAATTAGAACTTAGGAATTTTTCTTCTCCTGCTAGCCTGCCCCTCTTCCAGCCGAGATACCCTTGACAAAAATAGCCCAAAAAGGCTCTATTGGGCCGTGCTTCAATCTCGTTTAGACGAGATGCCGTAGTTGAGCCTTTATTACACCACACTATCTATTATACGCCTAACCTAGGCCGTTTCTTGCAACTTTCGAAGGGCTAGACCGATAGCAGTGGCAAATTCTGGCCCTGAAGTAGCCAGCACACCCGCCAAGAAAGCTGGCGTCTCAACTTTGCCAAATGAGTTTGCCAATTCAACATCAAGCGACAATTTCGTTTCAGCGTATTCTTTGAGTCCGGAAAGTAAGCTCCCCCCGCCCGACAACACGACACGACTGACGGGCTGGCCAAATCGTTGTTCATAATTAATAATCGATTTTTTTACATCATCAAAAACATAATCGAGGGTGAGTGTGCAAATATCAGCAATACTTTTTTCGGTCTGATTGTGCGACAGTCCTTGGGCACGCTTCATCTTTTCAGCATCATCAACAGATACTCCGAGTGATCGGGAAATGGCCAGAGTGATATCTTGTGAACCACGAGAGACGGTATGTGAACTCTTGAGCACTCCTCGCTCAACAATATAGAGCTTGCTTGATGCGGCGCCGATGTCGAGCACCGCCACCGGCGCGATGCCTTGATCAAGCACCGCGCGGACCGTGCTGAATGTTTCGATTTCAAAAAATCCCGCCTCGAGAGTGGCGCCGGTGGCGATGTCCCGATTTTTGGTCAACGCATCATTGTGGATAACCACCAGAAGAACATCGAGCATTGAAGGCTCGCGTGTTGCCACCGGCGCAGACTCGCCTTCAGACACTCCGGTCTCATCTTTTGGAATGACGAGCCAGTCGATGGTCACTTCGGAAATCGGCACCGGTACGTATTTTCGCGCTTCGATTGGCACCATTTGGGCGAGTTGTTTTTCATTGACTGCCGGCAATTTGATAAAGGTTACCAGACTTGATGATACCGGAATAGAAAGACCGCACATACGGGTGGTGGTTTTTGCTTCTTTGAGCAAGTCATTGAGCGCTTCGCTGATTTTGGCGGCAGGCAAATTGGTGGCGCGACCGATTTCAACCCCACCATAGGGACCCAAAGAAAGCGTGCCGTACGTTTCGAGAATGGCACGGCCATTTTTTTGCTTGAGCTGTACCACTTTAATAGCCGATGAACCCACGTCAATACCAAGAACGCTTTTGCCCCCTTGATCAAAAAAGCCGGTGATGTTGCTGAAAAAAGACATAATAATCGTAGTCGATACGTGTGGTTTAGTATATCATTGAGTGAAAAGTAATGGTAATGCACACAACTTACAACGGGAAACAATTCCTAATTCCTAAGTTCTAATTTCTAAAAAGACAACTCAATGTCAACAACACAAAAAGTTATCAACATCGTGAAAGATAGTGTCGGAAAAATAATCGACATTATTTTTCCGACACTACCCGATGTTGCCCTACTCGAGAGTCTTACGGTGAGCGATTTTTTGGCAATGGTCCCACGAGCTCCACAAGGCACGATTACGGAGCTGTGGGTACACGCGGTGTTAGGCTATAGTGACGCACTGGTGAGAACGGCCGTTTGGGAATTGAAATACCGAGGCAATCGCCGTATCGCGCGCCTGCTAGCGCACGTCTTGTACGACGAAATCGTCAGCGAACTTTCTGACCTCGCCCTTTTCCACAGTACGCACACAGATGGACACAAGCCCTTGCTCATCCCTGTCCCCATCGGCCGCGCTCGTCTACGCGAGCGCGGCTTTAATCAAACCGAGCTCCTTGCAAAAGAGCTTGTGGCGCTCGATACCAACAACTTTTTTACCCTCAATATTTCGGCACTAATTAAAATCAAAGACACTCCGTCCCAAACCAAATCCAAAAACCGCGCCGAACGCGAGAAAAATTTGAAAGGCTGTTTTTCCGTAGCACATAGAGAAGCGATTGTCGGCAAATCCATTCTCCTCCTCGACGACGTCTGCACCACCGGAAGTACTCTGCATGAAGCACGCAAAACCCTCCTCAAATCCGGCGCAAAATCAGTCCACGCGATTACCGTCGCGCACTAAAATCCAGTCACAATCTCCACCTTTTTATCCAAAATTACATCTCCTTCACCGAAGGTAAACTTGGCTTTTACCAATCTGCCGAGAAGCACTTCGGTAAGCCAGAAACGGTCGTCCGGCCACATCTTGTCAAACGGAATATCGGCAACAGAAAACCATTGTGGATTCATCTCTTCTGATTCTGCTGGCTCGCCATCCCAGGTATCGACAACATAGACATGGACAAGCTGATCCCATGCTGGATTGTGTGCAAAGTAAAAAGAAAGTTCTGCGATTTTTGAAAGATGCCCGACCGCAACACCGATTTCTTCTTTCGCTTCTCTTTTTGCGCCAGACTCTATAGTTTCGTTTGGCTCAAGCTTGCCCCCAACTCCATTGTATCGCCCCACCCCAAATCCGCGCTTTTTCATTGCGAGGCATATGTCAGAGATCATTCCTTTTTCTCTTTTGATTAAAAAGACGAGTGTGACATCACGAAGTTTTTGCATACCATAAGTATACGTCAATTGAATACACTGTCGAGGTAGAGTGATGCGAAAATGGGTAAATTATGCTAGAGTATTTTCGATAGAAAGATTGAAGCATGGAGACGTGGTGGAGTGGTCTAACATACCTCTTTGCTAAAGAGGCAGGGCCTTTAAAGCCCTCGAGGGTTCGAATCCCTCCGTCTCCGCCAACGGCCCAAAAAGAAAAAAGTTCTTTTTGGTTTGCCGTGGCGAGAGACGGAGGGATTCGAACGCCGGAGCCCATAATTTTCAGTAGAAAATTTGGTGAGGCGGTGCCCAGACAAAACTTTTTGACGAAAAAGTTTTAGTCGCGGGCGAATCCCTCCGTCTCCCCCGTCTTCTTGTTTTCCCATCTGGAGAGATGGATGAGTGGTTTAAATCAACGGTTTACTAAACCGTCGTTCCTTAATTGGAACCGCGAGTTCGAATCTCGCTCTCTCCGCAAACGGCCAATGAGAACCATAGGTTCGAATTGTGTGCCGTTGCGTGAGAGAGCGAGATTCGAACGCCGGAACTCATAATTTTCAGTAGAAAATTTAGTGAGGCGGTGCCCAGACACATTTTTTCGACGGAAAAAATGTAGTCGCGGGCGAAAAACGTACTCGTGGTCTCGCTCTCTCCGCCAAAATAAATCGCTCTTGGCGAGTTTATTTTGACGGAGAGAAGTAAGTGCTGGTGAGCACTTACGAGCGAGACTCGAAGCCCGATTGAGTGTTTTTTCGATTTTGTAATCAAATGAAGAAAAAACCCAATCGGGGTACTGACCGTGTAACGGTCGAAAAATGTACCCGTGGTCTCGCTCTCTCCGCCAAAAAGAATGCTGAAATAAATCATGTTTAAGAAATTAAAAAATATCTTTTTACAATTAATAACGTCTTTTCGTAAACCACGAATCACTACGAGTTCGTACTATCCAATTTCTGACATCAAGAATAAAAATAACTATAAACGTTATTTGCGAATAGAGCGCAATGGACATGTAACAGAAAAAATATTACTTGACCTGCCGACACAAAAACAGAGAGAGGAAATTGTATTTAAACACTTTTTAAAATTTCTAGGCGGAGATATTAGACAAAAGGATACCTGCTACGAAATTATTTACAGAGACAATCCCTGGGATTTTAGCGTTCAGTCTGATTTTCATGAGAAATTCCACGTGGAAATCACATCCATTGCAGATAACAATTGGTCATTTGAGAAAACGAAACGAGAAGAAGAATACAAAATCTTTATACTAAAGGACAAAATTCCTTTACGAAAATTGAAAAAGTTTGCGTTATGGTTCGGTACGCAAGATGTATTAAGCGCAGTCAGTAGTGCAATAAAAAATAATTCCGCAGATAATGATTTAATCACTAATCCCATCTTTAAAAAGACATCACTATTCATCAGTGACACAAAAGATGAACCAAATACTTTGCATCAGCTTGTATCTATGGCAATAGAAAAGAAAGTTGAAAAACCTCACAATGAAAAAGAAAAAGTAATTCTCATTATAGACAACAGAACAACCCGATTTGGTATAGAGGATTATTTTAAGATGATGAATACGTTCGATAGAAATAAAACACACTATCCATTCAAGGAAATATTTTTCTACACAGGTTATTATTCAGACAATGATGGGAACAATTCTGAATTCTCCTTCTCTGAAATACAATTGTCCGAGGAGACAAGAAAATTACTCAATGAACGAATTAACAAAAAGGACATCCAACTGAAACAAAATGGAATTTATTACCGATAATACCACTTTCGAGATCAAATTAGTCTTACTAGGCATATAAATAAAATGTTACAAGTCTCCCCTACTCAAATTAAACCCTTCCAAAAAACCGTCTGGGAGTATTATCGAAAACACAAACGCTCTTTCCCTTGGCGAGAAACCACTGACCCATACAAAATTATGGTCTCAGAAATAATGCTTCAGCAGACACAGGCGGAGCGGGTGGTGCCGAAATTTAATGCATTTATCAAACGCTTTCCAACAGTAAAGTCGCTCGCACAAGCACCGCTCTCGGAAGTACTGACTTTGTGGCAGGGGTTGGGCTATAATCGCCGCGCGCTTTTCTTAAAGCGCGCGGCGGAGGAAGTAGTATCAAAACATTCTGGAAAAATCCCCGCCACTCTCGAAGCACTTGATGCCCTCCCTGGTATCGGCCCCTACACAGCGGGAGCGATTTTGGCCTTTGCGTTTAACAAACCGACGGTGTTTATCGAAACCAATATCCGCACCGTCTTCATTCATCACTTTTTTAAAAAGGCTCGGGGCAAGATAGCGGACGAAAAATTACTTCCGCTAATCACCACATCGCTTGATAGAAAACGTCCCCGAGATTATTACTCTGCTTTGATGGACTACGGCTCCCACTTAAAAATGACCCTACCAAACCCGAGCCGAAAAAGTACCACCCACACTAAGCAATCGACATTCAAAGGCTCACATCGCGAACTCCGCGGACAGATTTTGAAACATATACTTGTTTATAAAAAGGTCACCATAAATTCACTTCGAAGACAGTTATCTCATCAAAAAACATCTGACATCGTTGAGACGATAAACGAACTCGACTTCGAGAACTTCATTAAAAAGCATAAAAGATACATATCAATCGTCTCATAAAAAACCGCCTACCATGACTAGCATAGTAGGCGGGCGAAAGAACTCACCTCATTGCCCGAGCGAATTTTGCCAACTCCTGGCAATGATCAAACACTTCTTGCATCACCCTCATCTCGCTCGCCAACAATTTTGACAAGGTCTTTTGATCAACCTTTCTGACAAAGCTTATGGCGTTAAGCACCCGCATCGGAGACTGTCCTGCGAGCATCGCCTTCATCACCAGCATTGCTTGCGAACTTAGAAGAACAAATCCCTCCTTGCGATGGACTTGATCCCACTCAATGTGATGCCGGAAGAGATGGGGATCATGAATGATCAAGACCGATTTCACCGGTGCCTTGATCTCATCGATAGGTTGACGCATCCGTAGCCAATCAATGAATTCACCTTCAGCTTCTTGAGAAGCCGATGAATTATATGTATCCCACACTGCATAAAATGGCTTAGTGGGAAAGAGATAGGATCTGGCCATCACGGCTTTACGAAGACCATCTGCACCAAAAACCAGATGAATGGGCGCTGGCAGATTTTTCATGTTAATTGTCAAACCTTTCTCCTCCGATACCCTCGGATATGGGGCAATTTTGAGAGATATTGAGACCTCCCTAAAATCACGTTCTATTGTATATTATATACCCTATCAATTTATTTGTCAATAGCTGTAAAGTGCCTCAAATCCTATATACTTTACCGATGCATCATGACTCTCCTATAAGCGATCATTTTCGCCTCAATGACTTTCAGAAAAAGGCGCTCGCGAAGCTTGGCATAAAGACCGTAGAGGATATGCTCTACCACTTCCCGACTCGCTACGGCAACACATCGGATATGAAAAATATCGGAAGTTTGGTAAAGGGTGAGGAAGCGGTGGTCTTTGGAAAAATTAGCGGGCTCAAGACCAGCAAAGGCTTTAAGACCAAAATCCCAATGGCAGACGGGATTATTAGCGACGATACCGGTAAAATAAAAGCAGTGTGGTTCAACCAACCGTATCTCGCCAAAATGACCGCCGAAGGAAGTCTGGTGCGTGTTGAAGGCAAAGTGTCTGAACGAAAGAAGACTGGCGAACTCTATTTCAGTAATCCCAAAATTGAGACAGTAGCAAAGCTCCCTGTCGGCGTCGGTGATTCCCTATTTGGAAATGATAGCGAAGCCCACACCCTTTACCCAATATATCCGGAGAGTCGTGGTGTGACCTCCAACTGGCTCTATCACGCTGTTCAGAAAATCTTTCGATCCGGCATCCTCGACACACTTGTAGATCCGATTCCTGACGAGATATTAAAAAAATATAATCTACCCACACTTCGCACCGCGCTGATCTGGATACATACCCCATTGTCCGACGACAACGCGCTTTCTGCGCGAAAACGTTTTGCCTTTGAAGAAATATTTTTCATCCAGCTCGAAAAACAAAAAGCTCGACGAGAATACCAAAAACAACAAGCCTTCGTGATTGAGCCCGCAACGGAAGTGATTGAAAAATTTATCTCCCGTTTCCCATTTAGTGCCACAGAGGCTCAACACAAAGCCATCGACGCCATTCTGTCTGATTTCAAAAAAGGTCACGCAATGTCTCGCTTACTCGAAGGAGATGTGGGCTCGGGCAAGACGGCGGTGGCGGCGACCACGGCATATGCGACGATTGTGAGTCGTCCCGCCGGCAGGCAGTTTGGCCACCTCCAAGTCGCCTATATGTGCCCCACCGAAATTCTCGCTAGCCAGCATTTTGAAAGTTTCATCGAGTACTTCAAACATATGTCGATCAACATTGGGCTCATCACCGGCTCTGGCTGTCGAAAATTCCCCTCCAAACTAAATCCCACGGGATGGACCGATATTTCTCGCTCACAACTTTTAAAATGGGTAGCCTCTGGTGATGTACCCATCCTGATTGGCACCCACGCATTAATTCAAAAAGCTGTGAAATTTAAACATTTGGCATATGTGATTATTGACGAACAACACAGGTTTGGAACGGCACAACGCCAAAAACTCGTAACCAAAGATGGTATTGCTCCACATCTACTCTCAATGACAGCCACTCCCATCCCGCGCACGCTCGCACTCACCATGTATGGAGACCTCGACCTCACTCTACTTGACCAAATGCCCCACGGACGAAAGCCAATTATTACCGAAATTGTCTTGCCGACAGGCAGAGAAAAAATGTATGCAAAAATTCACGCCGAGCTTCTGACCGGCCGACAAGCATATATTATTTGCCCGCGTATCGACGAACCAGACCCGACTAAAGAGATGGCACTCAATGCAAAGTCTGTGACCGAAGAAGCCAAGAGACTCAAGGCAAAAGTCTTTCAAAAATATGAAATCGGCATACTTCACAGCAAGATGAAAGATGATGATAAAGAAGCGGTGATGGCTAATTTTAAAGCGGGAAAAATAGACATTCTCTGCGCCACCTCAGTAGTGGAAGTGGGAGTGAATGTGCCCAACGCTACCGTGATTGTGATTGAAGGTGCGGAGCGATTTGGTCTCTCCCAACTCCACCAGCTTCGTGGGCGCGTCATCCGAAGTAATCATCAAGCCTATTGTTTTGTGTACGCCGAAAGCGCGGGAGAAAAAACCGTAGATAGACTCAACGCTCTCAAGACCGCAAAAAATGGGTTCGAACTTGCCGAGTATGACCTCAAATTCCGTGGCGCAGGATCCTTGTGGGGTGGTAAACAGTGGGGCGTCTCTGACATTGCCATGGAAGCTCTACAAAATCTCAAGATGGTCGAGGCCGCGCGCACTGAAGCTACGCACCTGCTTGAGACCGACGACACTTTTTCGCAATTTCCTCTGATTAAAAAACATCTAGAACATCGGGCCAAGGATAAAATCCATTTTGAGTAGAGCTAGCCTGTTTAAGGGAGTATGCTAGTATTTTGATACGCGCCTGTAGCTCAGTTGGTAGAGCGGACGACTTATACTCGTCTGGTCGGGGGTTCGAGTCCCTCCGGGCGCACCAGCAAAGCGAAGCTTTGTGGGACTCGAAAAGGTTCTCCCATATTTTTGAATCATTCTGATGATGAAAAAATGGGAAACCTGTACTGCTCCTGTAGGGAGAGAGTCCCTCCGGGCGCACCAGCAAGAAAAATCTCAACTGCTTGAGATTTTTCGAGACTGATGCGAGGCGGAGGTATGTTTTGCCAGTAGGCAAAACAACCGAGCCAGGGTCGTGGAATTTTGTGAGAGACGGCGAGCAAAATATCCCTGACCACCAACAAAAAAGCTTTAAACGGGAAACCCCCAGAAATTGCGGAGCAATTTCTGGGGGTTTCGATTGTAGGTTGTTTATTGTAAGTTGTGAGTTTTTATCCCTGATGCTCAATATCCAATTTCTTTTTTGGAATAATCCCAAAAGCAGTAATAATCTTTTCGTATTCTTCTCGCTCAATAGTCTCCACTTCGATAAGTTTGGCAGCAATCGCATCGAGCGCGCTGCGCTTTTCGGTCAAAATATTTTCGGCCTTAGTTTTAGCTTCCGACATAATCCGCGCCACTTCAGCATCAATATCCGCGCTGACTTTTTCAGAATAATCTTTGTCCTCCACTCCCCGTCCAAACAGAGGTCTCCCGCCAGAACTTTCAAGCGCCAAAGTGCCAATCTTTTCAGACATACCGTATCGAGTGACCATCTCCCGCGCGAGTGCGGTCGATACTTGCAAATCATTCGAAGGACCGGTGGTCACATCACCCAAGACCATCATTTCTGCCACGTAGCCACCGAGCGACACAGCAATGTCATCCAAAAATTCTTTCTTTGACTGCAACTTTCGATCTTCGAGTGGCAAATGTAGAGTGTACCCCGCAGCCCGACCGCGAGAAATGATTGAAATCTTGTGTACCGGATCAGCATACGGCAATACCGAAGACACCAGTGCGTGACCCGCTTCGTGATAGGCGGTAATTTCTTTTTCTTTTTTAGAAAGTAAATGACTCTTGCGCTCTGGTCCCAACATTAATTTTTCAATCGC
>JBBTSQ010000001.1:439-18512 GCA_038078755.1 Patescibacteria group bacterium | reverse complement strand
CATTCGTTGCGGATCACACCCCGAGGCAGAGCTACGGGGTATTCTCCGCAGATACAATAATTCTCGTTTAGAAATTAGGTATTAGAAATTTGTATTTATTTACTTAGTCCTCCCGCTCCCCTAACTTTATAAAGGACATAAAAGACACTGTCCGATATGGCATTGAGTACACCCGCCACGTTCTGCTGACCTCGAACAAGGAAGTCACCCGTTGGAGCCGGCGGCGTAGTAGTAGCTTGTGCCAAGATGTTTATGTCTGTTATCGGCAAACTACCGATGATTCCATCAAAAGGACGAGTGGTGGTTGCAAGTGGTGTGGTGCTACCCACATCCACACTACCGAATGGTGTATCTATAGTCGATGTGGCAGTCGTGTCGGTAGTATTTTCGCCTAAGCCAATCACTGGAGCAGAGAATTGGCTCAAGTCTGGCAGTGCTTGTACGACATATCCTGGCTGTCCACCACACTTAATATCATTGATCTTTTTCAATGTCGTAATGTATACATAACCGGTCGGAGTAGTGGTCCCCCAAGGCTGTAGCGTATCAGTGGTATATTTGACCTGAAAGGCCTTCACTGCATCCTCTGTTTGTTTATCAAAGACATTTGTTAAGGACACATTCATATTTTCAGTGTCCTTTAAGAAAGACTGTAGTTTTGCCACCTCTCGCGGATCATTATCAAAATCCGCTCGAAGATAGCTTTCGAGATAGGTGCAACTTGCGCCAGATGGAGCAGTACCTCCACCACCGCTATTGGTCACAGCAGTAGAACCCTGTCCAGAGATAGTGCCAAAAAGACCAATCGGCCCACCGCCACCAGTTGAGACGGTGACTGTTGGTGTGCCACCCCCACCTCCCCCGCCTCCCCCGCCTCCTCCAGAAGGAGGTGGTACTGCAGGGATCGGCGATACGACAACCGATGTGGTAGCCGACACCATAAACGATTCACGCACCGCCAAAAGTCGTGCGACATAGGTGCCTGGGAGGGTGTATGAACAGAGATTGCCCTGCGTCATTGTCGTCGAAAGAGTACTTGAAGAAAATTCAAAACTGCCATCATTCAAACAATCAAAACTAAATGTGGTAGTCGCGGTGACGGTGATTGCGGTACCCGAAACCGTGCCGGTAAAGCCAACATTGGTAAGTGGCGCCACACCCGTACTTGGCGAGACGCTGAAATCAAGACCGAGTGATAGTCCGCCGATGGTTGTGCCCGCAAGCACAGTGATCACCGTTGTGGTGGTAGTTGTCGCTCCGCCTCGACCGACTTCGGCCAACGCCGTATAGACCCCCGGATTGGTATAGGTACAAATACCTGGGGTAATGAATGAGGAAAGCGGGGTCGTCGATGCGTATTCATAACTGCCATCACTCGTACAATCGATGCGATGGAACACTGGCCCGGTAGCGGTGCCTCCGAGCGTAATAGCAAATGGAAGATTGTTGATCGGCGCAGTAGTGGTCGCCCCAGAAATTGTAAGTGTCGCCGTCAGTGTCGGCGCACCACCGCCACCTCCTCCCCCGCCACCGCCTCCGCCTGATGGAGTAGTGTCAAACAAACGGAAATAGTTGGTCGCTCCTCCTGATGCGGTGGTCGAAGCGGTGACTGCAAAACAATTATTAACAATCGGCGGGGTCACCGTGAGTGTGGTCCAATTAGTAAGATCAGTCGACACCTGCGCTACAAATGAAGCAGGTGTTGTAGTTGCCCACGTGAGGATTGAATCCGTGGTCGAAGCGGAAAGGGCAAGCACACCTTGAGTTGCCGGACAAGACACTAGAGTGGCGGGAGGTATTACTGGAGCGGGTGTCGTATCAAATAATCGAAAGAAATTTGGTAGGCCACTGACACTGTCGGTGGTCGAAGCGGTCACTGAAAAACAGTTGTTGATGACGGGTGGCGTAACGGTGATAGTTGTCCAATTAATTAAATCAACT
Source organism: Patescibacteria group bacterium (assembly GCA_038078755.1). Classification (GTDB taxonomy): domain Bacteria; phylum Patescibacteriota; class Minisyncoccia; order Phycocordibacterales; family JBAYGS01; genus JBBTSQ01. The sequence goes on along the minus strand of JBBTSQ010000001.1, from coordinate 16,571 downwards.
GATCGTTGCGCTACAAATGAAGCAGGAGTCGTGGTTGCCCAAGTGAGGATTGAATCCGTGCTTGATGCAGTGACAGACAATACACCGAGAGTGGCGGAACAAGATGGTAGACTTGGCGGCACAACTGGTGGCGGGACTACCGTCGGAGTATTAAGACGAAAAAAATTAACTTGTCCTGTCGAACTAGTGGTCGATGCTACGACAGTGTAACACCCTCCAACACTAGTCGGAATAGTAGCACTATTGACCCATACTACAAAATCGGTCGAGAGTTGCAAGACAGTAGTGGTCGGAGTATTGGTTGACCAAGATAATGTTGTGTTAAGTCCCTGTGGAAGTACCGAAAGCACACCAGCGGTAGCATCACAAGAAGTGGCTGGCGGGACCGGTGGCAATGGTGGCACTATTGGCGTCGTGGTGGCAGTCAATCGAAAATAGTTTGTTTGCGCAAGAGCATTGGTGGTTGAGGCGGTGACCGTGTAACAACTACCCACGGTTGTTGGCGCTGTTGGGAATACTGTCCATGAAAGTAGATCGGTTGAAATCTCAAGGACAGTGGTAGTGGGAGTGTTGGTAGACCAAGACAGGACAGTGTCGGTACCAAACGGTGCGGTATCAAGTACCCCCGCGGTTGCTGAACACGAAATTGTTGGCGCGACTATTGGATCGGGAATTGGCGTACTGTATTCGACTACCATTCTGCCAGTTGCCCCAAAGGCACCTATACCGCCATACCCCGATCCGCCACCACCTCCACCACCAAAACCAGTTCCCGCTGTTCCCACGTGATTTCCGTATGAATATGATTGGCTACCTGATGGATCAGAACCGCCAACACCGCCTGAACCCAGTGCAGAATAGCCGTTTGCGCCATTACCTCCGGCGCCAGGAAAACCGTATCCGGACATACTGTTTGCATAGCCACCAGGAGTACCATCAGCACCATTAGCGCCATTTTGATAAAAATCAAATAATGACACCGCCGTAGGATCAACGATACCACCAACACCCCCTGGACCACCAAATGCAATTCCCTGCTTCTTTCCACCTCCAGAATACTCAAGACCACCACCACCATTACCACCGGATCCAAGTGCCAGAGTCATTCCACCGACAGTAACAGTCGTGGTTCCGGTATTATTTTGAGCAATAGAAGCAGTTACCGTGGCAGTCGCTGGAGTGACGGTAATTATTTTTTCACCATATGCGCCGGCTCCTCCTCCGCCTCCGCCACCCGGTCCATTGTATCCTTGCACACCCAGTAAACCTCCGTTTCCTCCATTTCCTCCAGCCCCCCAGATTTTGAGAGTATATTGGGTAATTCCAGTTGGTACCGTCCAGGTAGCATCTGAAGTAATATTTACGGTATTCAAAATCGAAGTGTGATTTGCAGAAACTTCGGTTGGCACAAGTGGGGCAAACAATGAGAGAGTCAAAACAAAAACCAAGAGCGGAGAAAGTAGGCTAGAAATATAGGAAAACCCAGCACCAAAAAGAGGTTTACGCCCCTTGATGTTCATCGCCATATTTTTAGCCACAAAATCTCGTATCACAGAGTACACACTACTCACCGACTCATTTTCGTCAACATTTTTTTATGTTTTTTAGCATTTTACCGGTGGTTTTTAATAGAAAAGGTAAAAAAATGCTGTTTTTCGTATAAATTTATGCTATAAAATTATTCTTTTGTAAAAATGTGTCTTTTATAACAACTTATTTAAAGACATTATTTTTAAATTATAATTTTTATTTTTTATAAAAGACAATATATAGTTTTATAAAAGACATCCATGTCTTTTATAAAGACATAAACGATAGACAATATAAGACACAGATAGTCAATTTGGCCACACATTCAAGCACAAAAAGAAACCGCGCAAGCATCTTGCGCGGTGGTTTCCCTATTGTTGGGGAAACGTAGTTTTGATCCGGTAGAATTTCCGGACCTGATTAGTCAATGAGTCAATCGCGAGTGTTGCCACCCCGGGAGCATTGCTCGAGTGGAAACTCCAGTTGATGAGATTGGTGCTCGATTCAACCACAAAGCCGTAGCTTGCGATGCCTGCCACCGACACCCTGATTTCTGATTGGGAAAACACGGTTTGTGCGGTAAACAGCAAGTTGGTGGTCGCCGTGTGGAGATTAGTCCCCGATTGCATCGCAACGAAGCGATACTGTCCGGGAATAAATGCCGCCCACGGAACAACCCTCCCCACCGTCTTGCCATCGGGAGAACCGAAGGCAAAGGTGTTGGTGCTCGACACTCCAACAAACGACTCACCATTGGTCGAACGCTGGAGCTCCCAGCTATTCGTCAAAGTTGCGCCATTGAGGTTTGAGACCGAAAGCGTGATGCCGAGAGGCCCCGCGATCGATGTTGAGACAAAATTCGTGGCCCCAAAGATGGGAGTCACAAAGACAGAAAAGGCCAAAAGGATGGCCGACACGATCATTTTCTTCATAGTGGTGTAAGGGACTGTTTCTGGATGCACTATACACAGGTGTCCTGACGCTGTCAATCTTACAAATGGAGGTATACAGTATTAAGTAAAGAGTTGCTACTCTTTGATCCACCCTCGACTCGGACGCTGTGTACACGAAGGACGTATCCACACGCTCCTCGCTCGGTGGAATAAAAAGTATGAAGTATACAGTTGAAAGATGCACAATGCCATATCAGCTATAGCTGATATGGCATTGTGCAGAGAGTATACAAAAATATGGAGAAACGCCTCGTCTGTAGTAATCTGTAGTAATAAAAGAAAACCCCGCTTTGCAATCTCTAGAGACGAGATCGCAAAGCGGGGTGGTTGTTTGGGACTAGGGCGTTGTTGGGACACTGCCTGCTGTGCCATGCTTCCTACTAGTACAGTCCGAAAGTTATATCAAGGGCCCATGGGGGCGCAAGATACCAATCATTCTATACGTTCGGTCCAACACCAACGCCCAACTCTCAACTGAATTTTTTCCACGACGGCGAGATCGGCCAGAGCAAGTGCTCCGACAAACCCACCCGACCAACTGAGACTTCCGAGTGCACATCCCCCTGCACAATGACAGGGTCGCAAACGCGCGGTTCGAAATCAAAATCTGACAGAATCGTATCCATTTTACCTCCTTTCTTTTATTCCGGTTGTGACCGGAGACGTAGCGGGGGCCTTCGTGGCAGCGCCAGTCTCCAGTCGGTTAATGGTGATTTTTTGTCGGCTTATCCGACCCGTTGCTGTGTAATTAGGAAAAAACCTAATTATTTTTTAATGAACTTTGTCGACAAGGCCAGCAGGTTTTGATCTCCGTTGAGGAACGATCTCACCTTAAACTGGCTTCCGTGTGTTTTTACCCTCCTTTCAGGGCGAGAAACGCGCAATGCGTACACCACCACACAGTGAGCTCCGGTGCTTCGATCTGTTTTGGCAGATCTGTTGCGACCGGATACCAACTCGACTGTCTGGTACCAGTATAGCATACTCGTATATAAAAGTCAAGCTTTTTGCTGTTTCGTCTACCCAAGTATTAAAAATATGGCTCTATAGAGGCTTTTTTAAGAATTCACCGATAATTTCACTCACCTGTTTTGAATTCTCTGTATTCATAAGTTGCATTCGAAGCTCTTTTGCCCCATCAAAGCCGTTCACATATGCCTTAAAATGCTTTTTCATTACCGCAAAACTTTTGTGCGGACAGAGTACGCGCTCAAACTCCTGTGCATGCTCCACCAAGACTCTCAATCTTTCCTCAATAGTCACCGCATGATTCCCCGATCCAAGACCTACTCGATCATCAGCCGTACTCTGCCCCACCGCAATCCCTTTCTGCTCATCAAAAAGCCACGGGTTGCCGAAAATCGCACGACCCAGCATCACGCCGTCGCATCCAGTCTCGAGAGCTTTCTTTCGAGCATCAGCAATATCGAGCAAATCGCCATTGCCGATGATCAACGTATCTTTCCCCATTTTGTTTTTCAAATCAACAACTTCACGCACGTGTTCCCACCGCGCCGGTACGAGTGACATCTCTTTTCGAGTGCGGGCGTGAATAGTGAGTGCTGCCAAATCTTCTTCGAGCAATCCCCGCACCCAAGTATCGATTTCGTTTTTGTTATAACCAATGCGAGTCTTTACTGACACGGGCAGATTCGGTGCGCCACGCTTCACTGCGCGAATAATTTCTTTCGCCTGTGGCAAATTTTTAATCATCGCCGCTCCCGCTCCCTGCTTTTCAATCGTCTTGTCGGGACAACCCATATTAATATCAATACCATCAAAGCCGAGACTCGCCACCAGTGCCGAAGCTTTTTCCATATTTTCCGGATTACTTCCAAAAAGTTGCGCGACAATCGGCCGTTCCGCTTCAGAGTATTTCAAATCAATCAGTAGGTGCTTGCGCCCCATCTCGTTGCACAATCCATCGGCCGACACAAACTCAGTCCAAAACACATCAGGCCCCCCTGAAGCTTTTCCGTGACCAGAGTACTTCGCAATCAGCGCTCGAAACACACAGTCGGTCACATCCGCCATCGGCGCCAACACAAAAAACGGCTTTTTTAATTTTTTCCAAAATCCAGTAATCATTGATCCCCCACTGTACCATAAAAGAATTTTTGATAACAAGCTACCCAAACCACACACAACATATGTGCGGTTCGATATTCATTATTGAGTGACCCCTTTCGATTTATAGAACACCTTATTTCCATATCTCAAATCAACATATTCGAACCTTGGTGTCTTCGATATGAGCGACAATTCTTCCCGCTCCATCAATAATTCAATATTGGACAAAACCGTCCCTAAATTTTGACGTGTATCAAACAAAATCTTCACGCCCGATTCGAGATACAGCCCAATGTCACCATTTCGCAAAAGCACAAGATCGGTAATGGGTAATTTTTCCGCCCGCAATGATTCAACAAAAAAATCGTATTCAGCAAACCGATCGGGGATGATAGTACTCGCCAAAGTACTAGTTGCCTCCGTGCCTCCAAAATACCGTACAAACACATTTCGAGAAAATTGCGGTGCGCGACTGAAGATAAAGCCCGACTCATCCACAAAATAACAATCAGTACTATTTTCCCCAGATAAGAACGGCTCAAATCCCTCGCACCAAAGCGCCTGTGGCTTTCGCTCAACTACTGCGATACGCATCGTTTCAAACCCTTCGCGAGATACAGACACTGACTTCACGCGAGAAAATTCTGATAGCAAGCTCTGTTCAACCGTCTTCGCCGGAAACAAGAAGCTGTTTTCTTTTGGAAAGAGCCAGAGGTATTTCCCGAGAAGCTCCCCCCGCGCAACATCTTCTATCAGCGCCCCATCAGTCACAGTGTTGCCCGAAATCACTACCGTCTTCACCAAAAATTGCTCCAGACGGCTCACATACGAAAGTGTGCCGATCAAAAGTACAACGCACAAAAAGATCAGTCCGCAAAAAAGATACAGCCGATTACGTTTTCGACGTTGCAACGCGCTTTGTTTGTTACGTACGGTGCTGGCAAATGCCATAAAAAGAATGAACTACAAGACTAGCAACTAACGCTTTGCGGGACCAATGACCGCCTTGCCCATATATTTTTGAAGCGGCTCGGGAATATAGATTGAACCATCTTTCTGCTGATTGTTTTCGAGAATGGAAATCAAAATGCGGGGCGTGGCGAGGGCGGTGTTGTTGAGCGAGTGCGCAAAGCGGACCTTGCCATCGGTATCTTTGTAGCGAATATTCAGTCGGCGTGTTTGAAAATCATGGAAATACGAACACGAGTGGGTCTCGCACCACACGCGTCCAGATGGTACCCACGTCTCGATGTCGTATTTTTTCACTTGGCCCAGTCCCAAGTCGCCGCCACAGTTGACCACCACGTGGTATGGGAGATTCAGTCGTTGGAGTAGCTCCTCGGCATTTGCGAGCAGTGCCTCGTGATGCTCGACAGATACTTGGTGACTGGCTTCACACAGCACCACCTGCTCAAATTTGAAAAATTCATGAACACGCTTGAGCCCCTTGGTATCTTTGCCATGACTGCCCGCCTCCCTGCGGAAACTCGGGGAAAAAGCCAGGACCTTTTTTGGCAATTGAGCTTTTGTGAGCGTAGTCTCGGCAAAATAGCTCATGGTCGCCACTTCTGCGGTACCTGCAAGATAGTCGCCATCCTGGGTCTTGTACAAATCTTCTTCACCTTGTGGGAGATAGCCGGTGCCGAGCAACGTGTCTTTGCGAACGAGCGATGGTACCAGCATCGGCTCAAAATCGGCTTTACCGGCAAAATAGTCCAGCACAAATTGCCACAGCGCAAAATTCAGTCGCGCACCGTCACCTTTCAAAAAGTATCCTCGGAAGCCTGCCACCTCGACACCTTTTTCAAAATCGGCCATATCAAGATTTTCTAACAGTTCAATATGTGTCTTTGGATCAAAATCAAACACCGGAATTGTTCCCCACGTCTTCAGTTCGACATTTTGCTTGTCAGTCTCGCCTTCCGGTACCGACATATCGGGAATATTGGGTACCGCCAGCATCAGCGTCTGCCACTTTTTCATCACCTCTTTCAATTGATCTTCTTCTTTTTGAGCAGATTCTTTTACTTCTTTCATAGCCACCAGGAGAGATGCTTTTTCTTCAACAGAAGCACTGGGAATTTTGGCACTGACGACATTTTGTTCGGCACGCTTGGCCTCGAGTGAGGTCATCAGCTTTCGGCGCTCGTCATCAGCCTTGATCAACTCCTCCACCTTAAAATTCAGGTGCTTCTTTTTGGCACCGAGATCAATAATCTCTTTGTTGTCGCGGATAAACTTAATATCGAGCATAGTGACTCTATACTAACAAAGTTAGCCCAGACTCACAACCCAGCTATCTTGATACTTTCTCAAGTAAAATGACATACATCTATTATACGCACGTGCGTATAATAGATGTATGTCAAATTGACTTTAGTTCAGCTGTTCGGGTGTTCCTACCATCTTTGATGACGGTGTCATCAAAGATAGCCGAATCTGGTGGCTCTGCTGAGGCACCATATAAGGTAACGGCTCACTGGCTACCAGTGAGCCGTTAAAAAAACCCCTCGTCCGACTAAAACGTCGGCGAGGGGCTTGTAAAATCAGGCATCGTTGCAGGGAGAACCATTACACTCTCCGTCCCCATACGGCACGTACACCGGCGCTGACTTCTTTGGCGGAATTGGGTGAAGCAGATTTTCCAAAAGATCTTCAAACCATGAGCTATGGAGTAACCACTGGTGACTTTCATACAATGACCCGTCTCTGGGCGCGCGTGCCTTGTGTCTTCGAAAAATCTTTTTTGCCAGCTCGATTTCACCAGCGAGGATAAAGATCCGGAAATATTCTTCAACCAACTGGGGAAAAGTCTTGGGTTTCATAGTGTGTCGAAGTTGAAAGGACAAAATGCTATACTTACTGTAGCATGTCCTCCTCAAAAAACAACCGCATCATTTCTCTCCCCAAAAACAAATTTCCAAAACCTCTTTTGGAAATTCCGAAACCGCCCGAGCAACTTTTTGTCGTCGGCGAGCTCCCACCAGAGGATTCGGTACATCTCTGTGTGGTCGGTGCGCGAAAATACAGCCCGTATGGAAAAGAAGTATGTGAAATGTTGATCAAAGGGCTTCGAGGCAAGCCAGTAGTGATTGTCTCAGGACTTGCCCTCGGCATCGACGCTATCGCCCACCGCTCGGCGCTTGAAAATAATTTAAGGACTATCGCCGTACCTGGATCAGGGCTCGACCCGAGTGTACTCTACCCCGCTTCGCACAAAAATCTGGCGAAAGAAATTGTGAATGCGGGTGGATGTTTGCTTTCAGAATTTGACCCGACTTTCAAAGCGACTCCGTACAGCTTCCCGCAACGCAATCGTATTATGGCAGGCCTGTCAAAGGCGGTGCTGATCATCGAAGCCGAACAAAAATCAGGAACTCTCATTACTGCTCGCCTCGCTACCGACTACAATCGCGATGTACTGACCGTCCCCGGCTCAATTTTCTCTCAAAATTCTACCGGCCCACATTTGCTTTTAAAAATCGGCGCAACACCGATCACTTCGGCAGAAGATTTGCTGGTCGCTCTAGGACTCGAAGGTCAAAGCGCGCTCCCTTTCGAAAAACAGTATGCTGATGCGAGTGCCGAAGAGCTTTCGCTCATCCGCCTGCTCGCGACCCCCACTACCCGAGACGACCTCGTCCGCGCCTCCGGCCTCCCCACCCAAAAAGTGAGCATTATACTTTCACTGATGGAAATCAAAGGGATGATTAAGGAGAGTGAAGGAGAAATACGACTCATCTAACAGACAACTTACAATAGACAACGAACAATCAGATACGGAAATGAATTTCTAATATCTAAGTTATAATTTCTAAATAAGAGCAGAACCTCATTTCAGCTATAGCTGAAATGAGGTTCTGCGGAAAAGTTGTTCACAAGGTGCTTGACCTAAAGATTATCTTAAGATAATCTTTAGGTATGAACAAAATTATTGGGCTCAAAGAACTACGTGAAAATACCGAAAATTATATCTCCCAAGTACAAAAAGGGCGATCTTTTACCGTGGTACGCCGTTCACAACCAATTTTTACCATTACTCCCGTAGATGAATGGGGTGACGAAGGCAATTGGAAAACTGTCACTGATCTCACTAAAATTAACAAAAAGGGTGCCTCCCTTTCCGTTATCTTGTCTAGCCTAAAGCGACTCAATGCACAAGATAGATAAGTTCTTAAAGAAACTGACACGAGACGACCGTGCGGAGATAGAAAAGGTATTGGAAAAAATTAGTATCCGCGATTTCTCGACTCTCGATCTCAAAAAGATGCAGGGAGAGAGAAATCTATATCGTATCCGCAAAGGCAACATCAGAATTATCTTTTCACTGTCAGCAAATCAGATCCGCATACAATCAATCCAGTTTCGAAATGAACAGACCTATAGATAGCTTTTGATCTGACTCAAAGGTATCTGACCATTTACCCACAGACAATTCACGATCAGAAGGTAGACAAAAGCCACGAAAAGTGCGCCGAGCACTTTTCGTGGCTTTCATGGAGAACGGCTCACTGGTTTGGGTTGAGCCTTTAAAATACGTCTCTACAGAGCCATGCCACAAAACCAACGGCTCACTGGTTTGCTTCGCAAACCAGTGAGCCGTTCAACCAGACAATAGTCAACGCGCTATCTAAATCATTTGTAATTCCGCTTATAATCCAAGAACTCTTCTCCAGAGAGGTCTTTTATCCTCTTTTCTAGACTTTTCTAACAAGGCGTCGATTGTAGATCCTTCTTCAGGAGTCGGAGTCGATAGTTTTAATATATCAATACCATACTCTGGTAAATACTTTTCTGCATATTTTGTAAAATAGTTTCGATTGACCAAACCTTTTATCGCCAACAAAGATTTAGCCCTCGACTCTCTATCGGGCGCATTTAATTCATCAAAACCATCGATAAGCTCGAGTATCCAATGTTCAACCTGTTTTTCATTAGCGTGCTCAAAGATATAAGCCAGACTTCCTTCAAAACCAAAGTAATTGCCGTTCATTATTTCAATTTGAGCGGATTTAATGTTAACCACAAGCAGTTCTCTTGATCTACTTCTACCCTCAGGAGAGTCTGCATCCTTATCAGCTACTCTTATTTCTTCAATAATATCTTCTCTGCCCAAGCTCTTTAATTTCTCACCCAATTCCCTTACTCTTTCCGCATCTTCTTTTTCTCTCTCTTTCATTCTTTCTTTTGCGGTAGTGGTATCATTGACGATATTAGCATCACCGATACTACCCGCTATCTGTTCCGGTTTAGATATTTTTTTTAATTCACTATCATCAGGATTTGGTTGAGGGAAGTCTTCTACCATAGTATTCTAAGTATACTATATTAATTAGAAAAGTAAGAAATATTTGCCAACCACTCCTCTATCGTGTAATACTAGGCACTATGAAACTTTTGATCGTTGAGTCGCCGGCGAAGGCAAAAACTATTTCAAAATATTTGGACGGCGCGTACAAAGTGGTCGCGTCGGTCGGCCATATTCGTGATTTACCAAAGAGTAATAAAAAGGCCATCGACATTGATGCCGGCTTTGTACCTACCTACGAAATTTCTAAAGGCAAAGAATCGGTAGTAGCGGAAATCAAATCTCTCGCCAAAAAAGCAGACGAAATTCTCCTAGCGACTGACCCCGACCGAGAAGGTGAAGCCATCTCGTGGCACATTGCTGAAGCGACGGGCCTCAAAAAGCCACGCCGAGTGGTCTTTTATGAAATCACCAAAGACGCGGTCATCGAGGCCATCAAACATCCGCGCGACATCGACCAAAATCTCCGCAAGGCGCAAGAAGCGCGACGTGTTCTCGACCGCTTGGTCGGCTACGACCTCTCCGGCCTGATCTGGAAAAAAGTGCGCTATGGCCTTTCGGCTGGCCGCGTCCAGTCCCCCGCCCTCCGCATCATTATGGAACGCGAGCGAGAAATCCGCGCGTTTATATCCGAACAATTTTGGGTAATCACTGCCGACACAAAGACTGTCGCAAAAGCACCCCTAGTTTTAACTTGTGTCGAAGAACCTCGAGAAAAAAATCTGGTAGACAAGATTTTAGAAATTGGCAAAAAGGAATCTTGGGTAGTGGTAGACGTGACCGAAACCGAAGCCAAGCGCTCACCCAAAGCGCCATTCATCACCTCGACCCTCCAGCAGACCGCCAGCACTCGCCTCGGCTTTGCACCTTCTCGCACCATGGGTGTAGCTCAGAAACTCTACGAGGCCGGCCTCATCACCTATATGCGTACTGATAGTACCAATTTAAGTACCGTCGCTGTCGGGCAAATCCTCTCAACCATCGAAAAGAAATATGAGAAAGAATTGGTGAGTCCCCGTACATTCACCAAGAAAAGTAAAAATGCACAGGAAGCGCACGAAGCCATCCGACCGACCAATATGGCTAGTGACCGCGCTGGAAGCACACCCGAACAACAAGCGCTCTACGCGCTGATTTGGCAACGCACCATAGCATCACAAATGGCTGACGCAAAAATCTTGCGAAGCAAGATTGAAGTAGCGGTGGGAAGCGACACTACCATCCCCCATTTTTCTGCCAACGGCTCACGCACCCTTTCGCCCGGTTGGCTTCTCGCTGATCCTGATGCACGAGGCGAAGATGTGGAATTGCCGAAGGTGAGTGTCGGCGAGACACTGAGTCTTGTCGAAATGCATACTGAAGAAAAAGCTACCGAGCCGCCACCGAGATATTCTGAAGCCGGACTGGTGAAAGAGCTGGAGAAGCGCGGTATCGGCCGACCATCTACTTACGCGTCTATCATCAAAACCCTCGAAGAACGTGGCTATGTCGACAAGATAAACAAAGCCCTCTGTCCGACTGATACCGGAGATGTGGTAAGTACCTTTATCGAAGACAATTTTAAAGACTATGTGAGCGATACGTTCACAGCGGAAATGGAAGACAAGCTCGACGATATTGCCAATGGCGATCGCACCTATGAAAAAACCCTCGGCGATTTCTACAAGCCATTTTTGAAAGAAGTGAAGTCGCGAGAAAAGACGGCAAAGATTACCGATATGGGTGAAGCCGACCCAAAACATGTCTGCCCGAAATGTGGCAAAGGAATGGTGATCAAACTCGGCAAGACCGGCAAATTCTTGTCGTGCAAAGATTTTCCAAAATGCCTCGGCGCTCGCACCATCGACGGTGTTGAACTCGCAGGGCCTAAGGAGACTGGCGAAGCCTGCCCCGAGTGTACAGATGGCAAGCTCGTAGAGCGTGATGGCAAGTTTGGCCGATTTATTTCCTGCAATAAGTATCCGAAATGTAAGTTTATTAAAAAAGATGCGGAGCTTGAGCGACAAAACTCGACCGGCGTACAATGCCCAACGTGCAAAGACGGCATGATGACCGAGCGCCGTGGACGATTTGGCGCCTTTTATAGCTGTTCAAATTATCCAAAATGCAAAAATGCGATCAAAGCCCGTCCGACCGGAAACATCTGCCCGATGTGTAACTCCCTCATGATGGATGGCACAAAGACAATCCCTGAACGCTGTTCAAACAAGGCTTGCCCAAACCACAACCCCCATAAACTCACAAAATGAGTGTTCTAGTATAGAACCTGCGTTCTATACGCCAATTGTCTTTGTGAGACGGAGCGATGTTTTGCGAGCACGCAAAACCGCGAGTCGGGGTAGCGACCGAACGAGGCTGGCCAAGTGAGAGTTGTGACCAAAAACGATACCCGAGAGGTGCAGTAACAAGAGTTGTGCTAATCATAATCCTCATAAGTTACCGAAATAATTTTTTAGTATAAAACCCGCGTTCTATACACAAAACGATAATTTAAAAACCACAAAAATCAATAAGCAACAATTATGTACGACCGTATATAATTGTTGCACCCTCGTAACTCTAGTTCCCTCTCCTTAGTTCAAAGTTTTCTAATAAAAATCGTTCGTTTTCAATACTATCCACTATCATATAGAGTAAATCTTTCCCTATCTTAAAATCAGCTTTAAGTAACGTAATGAGGTCTTCGCAATCATACGGATACACCCAAACACTGTTTTGAAGTCTGACAAAACCAATCGCAACTAACGTCCGCCGAATCTTATCTCGAGTATCCCGTCTACGTTCTTTAATATCGAATATCAAAACCCGCCATTTTCCATCCCAACGCTTTGGTTTTTTCATCTTGAAATCACTCGCTTCAAGTTTTCGAAGTTTTGCTTCGCCGAGAGGTGTCAATCGAAGATAACCATCTTTATATATCAACAAACCAGCAGAAATTAAACGTTTTCGCGAAATACTCACCACACCCTTAAATCTTGACTTCGGAACAAAACCTGATCGACCTAAGATTTTAAGCATGTTTGGTGCGAGTATCGCCACACTCAACAAGCCAGCTGAAGCAACTGCTCGTAACAAAGCTTTTTGTATATTGGTCTTTCTTGTTCTCACCCGTACATCGGCTTCCATTTTCTTCATGCAACAATTATACACGGTCGTATATAATTGTTGCATGGGGATATAAGAGTTAAGGATAGAGCGCAGTAAAATAACCTTGGGATTTCAACGGCTCAACATCCTGTTGAGCCGTTGAAATGGCTTAGTTGATGGCTTTTTACAAGCTAAAATTCTTCACCGAGTACAACTCCTCATTATTCTCATCACTCTCTTTTTCTTCTTTGGTGCGATCATCGAGAGGTGCGGGAGATTCTTCGATAGCACTTGGGACCGGAGGGGTATCTGGAGTAGTGGATGTAGGGGTTGAAGCGGGGGCGGTAGCCAAAGTAGCGACAGGTGCTGAAGCTTGCGTAGGGACACTGCCTTGGACTGATGCAATGTACCGATTGAGTAATTCATTGGCACGTCGCTTTTCATTCGACTTCATTAAATCCAAGATTTGATGTAAATCGGCAGAAGAAAAATATTCGATTGAAATCCGCCCACCTTTTTGCCTGCGTTCAATTTGCACTCGTGTACCGAGCGATTCGGTGAGTTTACGTTCCATCTCGGCGATTTCCGGATCAGGCAGAGACTCCTTGTTTCGAGCGCGATCGGTCGCAATCCTGCGAGCGATCAACTCTGCTTCACGTACCGTCACTTTTTTATACAAAATCTCCTTAAACAAAGTCGCTTGCTCTTCTTTGCGGTCAGCGAGCATCAGGAGCGGTCGTGTGTGCCCTTCAGAAATTTTACCCTCTGAAAGTGCGCTTAACATTTCTTCAGGCAAAAGCAAAATGCGCAGTGTGTTTGAGACATACTCTCGGCTCTTGCCCACTTTCTGACCAATCTGTCCGTGATTGAGCTTAAACTCTTTGGACAATTTTTCAAAGGCCTTGGCGCGATCAACCGCATTCAAATCTTCACGTTGCAGGTTTTCGATAATCGCAAGTTCGAGCTTCATCCGATCAGACTCCTCATCACTCCTGATCAACACTGGCACCGATTTGAGTCCGGCGATTTTTGACGCGCGAAGGCGGCGTTCACCAGAAATGAGCTCGTAGTAGACCGAGAGACCCTCATCCCCTTTTAATTCTTCTTTTCGAGTGACCACCAGTGGCTGAAGGATACCGTATTGACGGATCGATTCGGCAAGGTCGTTTAAGCGCGCTTGCTCAAATTCGCGTCGTGGCTGAAAGGGATTCGGCTGGATCTTTTCGACCTCGACCCAAAATATTGAATTACTGAAAAATTGAACCATGGGGAAAATAGCTGTTATTTAGTAGTACTCGCCTATTCTAACACGATTTACTGAATGGCGAATCCACAGTAAAAACTGACAACAAACAACTTACAACTAACAATCAGAAATGCGGGACGAGCTTCGCTCGCCCCGCATTTCTCCCCGACCTAGACCTATCTGGTTGTCAGTCGTATATTGTAAGTTGTGAGTCCGCCCCTAGATTTGCTCTTTTAGGGGCGATCTGCTACAATTGCTCCCACGTCCAAATCAAAGATTTCTGACGAAACCCCAAACTACTATGTCTCAAGATCAACTCATCAAACTCGCCTGCTCAAAATGTAAGCGAACAAACTACTGGAGCCGCAAGAACAAAAAGAAAGTTGAGCGTAAAATCGAGCTCAAAAAGTTCTGCAAATGGTGCAAGAAGGCGACAACTCACAAGGAAGGCAAGAAGTAAACCAATAAAACCGCCGTCTGGCGGTTTTATGTTGTCCGAGTGAGCACTTTCTGTTACAGTAGTACCCACGGGCCTGTAGTTTCAACGGTAAAACATCGCACTCCAAACGCGAGGTTCCCAGTTCGAGTCTGGGCGGGCCCGCAGTGAACTTTGTGAACGGAGGACCCGCCCAGACAGGAAAGGGGTCGGAAAAACACTTGTTTTCCCGCGGAGGAAGGATTGGGAAAACCTGGCACATCGGTGGATGATGTGCATCTGTAGACGAGGTTTCCCAATTGTCTGTGGTGGGCCCGCCAACATTTCTAGTTCAAAAACTCCTCCGCCTCCCGTTTGATCAAACCTAAATCTTTCGGACCAAACCACCTCACTTCTCTATCCCTCCTAAACCACGCGCGCTGGCGCCTGACATACTGCCAAATCTCGTGTTCGAGAGTAGCAATCATTTCTTGTTTAGAAAGTTTGTGTTGAAGATAGAGAGAAATAATCCGATACTCAAGACCAAGCGCAAACAGTCGTTTCCACGGCACACCATTTTTGTGAAGCATTCGCACTTCCGCCACCATCCCTTTACCCATTCGGGCTAAAATTCTCTTAGAAATCTTTTCTTTCAAAACAGTATCTGGGAGATCGAGACCGATAGTCAGTGCATTAAATCGTTTCTTGCTTTTTACCTTTGGGACCGAGCCGAGCGCTTTTACAATCTCGATCGCCCGTATCAGACGGACCATATTCTGTGAGTCAATAGTTTTGGCACGCTTTGGATCGAGCTTTTGCAACATTTTGAAAAGTGCTTCAGTAGTTTTTTTCGAAAGCGTATTTCTCAACTTCTGATTTGCCGGAACATCGGGATATTCGATACCATTGACCACGGTGTCGATATAAAAACCGGTGCCGCCACAAATAATCGGTACCTTACCACGATTGAGGATATCAAAAATCGCTTTTTCGGCCAGCGTTTTGTAATCAGCAACAGTAAATACTTTCTTTGGGTCGGCAACATCAAGTAGGTAGTGAGGTACTCCGCGCATTTCAGTCTCGGTGATTTTGCCGGAGCCAATATCAAGCCCCTTGTAGACTTGACGCGAATCAGCAGAAATTACCTCGCCATTAAATCTCTTGGCGAGCCGAACAGCGATCTCGCTCTTGCCCACCGCGGTGGGCCCCACGACAACGATGATTTTAGGCTTATGGGACATAGGTATATTTCCGCTATCTTTGAGACGCACTCATCAAAGATGGCGGGATAACGCGAAGAGAGACTTGGCTACTACAAACACAGAGACTTGGTCACGACTCTCGCCTCGTCGTCACTCGGCGAGGTCTCGACCCCAGCTCGCGGTTTTGCTTACTAGCAAAACATGGCTCTGTCTCGGACAAGTATTTAAAAATGAAAAGCAGTTTTCATTTTTTATCTTGTCCGCCCACTTGGATTCGAACCAAGGACCCCAGAGGTATAAGCTCTGTGCTCTAACCAACTG
>JBBTSQ010000001.1:0-429 GCA_038078755.1 Patescibacteria group bacterium | reverse complement strand
GAGGTCTCGACCCCAGCTCGCGGTTTTGCGTACTCGCAAAACATCGCTCCGCTTTTCAAGTCTCTCACGGACATCATTCAAATGATGTGCCGGGAAAGCTTGGTCACAGGTTGCTTTTTCGTCGTCGCTCAAAAGCACCCGCGACCCCGCCTCGTATTGCTCGTTGCTACTCGCAATCACTCCGGCTTTCAAGTCTCTCGCGCAGGCAAGGTCACTTGCCTGCTTCCCGGCACATCTCGAAGACTCGATGTGCCGGGAGAGAGACTTGAACTCTCATGACATTGCTGTCGATCGATTTTGAGTCGATTGCGTCTACCATTCCGCCATCCCGGCATATTATCAAACTACGGACTACCATAGCACAAAAAAATGAAAAGAAAAAGCGCGTATCCCTAGGGACACGCGCCGCGTTAAAGAACTGAAATCAAC